>CAZEIT010000135.1:0-6280 GCA_964512515.1 uncultured Desulfobulbus sp. | reverse complement strand
ATGATTGCCTTACCGGTGTTGGCGCACCTTTTTACCGGCTGGATTAAAAAGAACAATCGCAGCCACTATCCGCGCGAGAATGATCCGCATGTGTTTGAAGCTACCTGGTACATCAGGGCCTTGTGGGCAATCGTGATCCTGCTTGAACTGGTGCTGCTCATCTTTTTGATCATCGGCGCAGGCGGAGCAGCAGCCCGTATTCTGGCTGCCTGCCTCCAGATAACTGCCTTCCTGCTCAAGGTCACCTTCATGTGCTTTGTCTATGTGTGGGTGCGGTGGACCTTGCCGCGCTTCCGTTACGATCATCTGCAGAAGCTGGGCTGGCAGACGCTGATTCCACTTTCGCTGCTGAATATTTTCATCACTGGCGCTGTTGTCGTTGCACTGAGCTAAGAGGAACAGGCATGGGCATTGATATCAAGACCGTTGAGCGGAAAGGTGGCACCCCGCAGGAACGCGTCTATCTTGTTGAGGTTTTCAAGGGAATGGCGGTGACCTTTGGTCATTTTATCCGCAACTTTCTCGATAACTCCAAACTGTACGTTCGCCATTATCCTGAGGTGGAGCCGGAAATCACCCCGCGCTGGCGTGGCCGCCACCGGCTGACCCGCCACGAAGACGGTACGGTCAAGTGCGTGGCCTGCTTCATGTGCCAAACCAACTGCCCGGCCAAATGCATCATGATCGAGGCTGGCGAGCGGCAAGACGGCAGAACCGAAAAGCTGCCGGTACGCTTTGACATTGATCTTCTGGAATGTATCTACTGCGGCTATTGTGTGGAAGCCTGCCCCATGGATGCCATCCGTATGGATACCGGTATCTACGCACTGACCGGCACCACGCGTGAATCCTTTGTTATCGGGCTGAATGAGCTCTTGCACAGTGAAAGCCCCTTCACTGACGAAGACTATAAAAAGGGGAGCAAATAAGCCATGCTGGTTGATCTGCTGTTCACATGTTTTGCCGTATGCTCGGTACTGGGCGCAGTCGGGCTGATTGTCTTCCGTCACCCTATGAACGGAGCCATGAGCTTTCTGGTAACGCTCATTTCTCTTGCTGGATTGTACGCACTCCTGTCCGCGAAGCTGATCTTTGCCCTGCAGCTGATCGTATATGCGGGAGCAATCATGTCGCTGATCGTGTTCATTATTATGTTCCTCAATATCCAGCCGGAGCAGCTTCCTGCTGAAACGACCAAGGTAATCTACCTGGTGGCGGGCGCGATTGCGGTGACTCCGATAGCCTTTTTCCTCATCAAGGTGATCAACCGCCTACCCGACATGCCAGTGAGCTTTGCAGGTGCTGGCTTTGGCGGCATCAAGGAAGTTGGACTGATCTTCTTTACCGAATGGCTGGTGCCCTTTGAGATTGTTTCCATCCTCTTGCTGGTCGCTCTGGTAGGAGCGGTTGTGCTTGCCGGAAAAAGGGAGAAAAATAAATGATTCACGATTATCTGGTGCTCAGCGTCATTCTGTTCTGCCTGGGAATGGTGGGAGTTTTTGCCCGGCGCAATGTTTTTACCGTCTTCATGTCGGTAGAATTGATGCTCAATGCGGCTAACCTGGCCTTCATTGCCTTTGCCCGGTTACAGCAGAACATGGATGGCCACGTATTGGCCCTTTTGGTCATGGCGGTTGCCGCTGCTGAGGCTGCTCTTGCACTGGCCGTGGTAATCCTGCTGCACAAGCAGACAGGCAAGCTCGACACCAATGTTTTCAGTCTGTTGAAGGGGTGATTTCATGGAACACAGCACCTTTTATCTGGGGATGATCCCGCTCTTCCCACTGCTGGGCGCAGTGTGTATCGGGCTGCTCCATGTCTTTACCTGTAAACGCTGGCGTTTGCCGCAGTTGCTTTACGGCATCCTTGCCTGCGTTGGCCCGGCAATGTCCTTCTTCCTAGCTCTACGGGTCTTTCTGGAATTGCGTGCCCTGCCTGTAGACACGCGCTTCTTCAGCTACAAGGCTTTTACTTGGTTCAGCGTGGGTGATCTGCATCTGGACATGGGCTTTCTGGCTGATCCGCTCTCCAGCCTGATGCTGCTCTTTGTCACCTTCATCGGTACTCTGATCCATATCTATTCCATTGGGTATATGGATGGCGACAAGAGCTACGGCAAATTTTTCGC
The DNA here is from genome assembly GCA_964512515.1 of uncultured Desulfobulbus sp. Classification (GTDB taxonomy): domain Bacteria; phylum Desulfobacterota; class Desulfobulbia; order Desulfobulbales; family Desulfobulbaceae; genus Desulfobulbus. The sequence goes on along the minus strand of CAZEIT010000135.1, from coordinate 4,152 downwards.
CTATATGAACCTGTTCCTGGGCAGTATGCTCATTCTGGTGCTCGGTGATAATCCGGTTGTCATGTTTGTTGGCTGGGAAGGCGTGGGGCTCTGCTCCTATTTGCTGATTAGCTACTACAGTGAAGACCGCGACAATGTTTTAGCCGGTAACAAAGCCTTCATCGTCAACCGTATTGGTGATCTTGGTTTTGTGCTTGGCATGGGTTTTCTCTTCTGGGCAATCGGGTCCCATGGCTTTGACTTTCTTTCGCTTAAGGCCAATGCCCACCTGATGAACGAATCCGCCATTCTGGTCGTCTGCCTCTTACTTTTCGTCGGCGCCACGGGTAAATCGGCACAGATTCCACTCTATGTCTGGTTGCCGGATGCCATGGCTGGCCCAACACCAGTTTCGGCACTTATCCATGCAGCGACTATGGTTACCGCTGGTGTGTATATGGTGGCGCGCTTCAGCTTCCTCTATGTCGAGGTTGCTGCCGCAGGTATGGTGGTTGCCTGGATCGGTATCCTCACAGCGCTTTTGGCCGCTGTCTTTGGTATGTTCCAGGATGACATCAAGAAAATACTGGCCTATTCCACGGTCAGTCAGCTTGGCTACATGTTTGCCGGTGTTGGCGTCACTGCCTATTCAGCCGGTATCTTCCATGTCTTTACCCATGCTTTTTTCAAAGCCCTTCTCTTTCTTGGCGCAGGTGCGGTTATTTACGCCCTGCATCACGAGCAGAATATCTGGAAGATGGGCGGTTTGAAAAAAAAGATGCCCATAACCTATTGGACCATGCTGATCGGTGCGCTGGCCTTGGCAGGTTGCCCGCCATTTGCAGGTTTTTTCAGCAAGGATGAGATCCTTTACAGTGCGCTTGCCAATGGCCACTTCTTCATCTGGCTAATTGGTGTGCTGGTTGCTGCCATGACCGCCTACTACACCTTCCGTATGGTCTTTGTGGTCTTTCACGGTCAGCCGCGCGATCAACATGCTTACGATCACGCGCATGAAGCTCCCGCAGTGATGACCGTGCCACTGATCATCCTCGCAGTTGGCGCGATCATTGCCGGATTCTACAACCTGCCTGCCATCTTTGGCGGCGAGCAAATGGTCTCCCACTGGCTCGCGCCAAGTGTGGCTGATCAGCACCCTCACCCCTCCATTTTCCTTGAGTTCATCGCCATCGCCACCAGTATCGCTGCCTTTGCCTTTGGTATCTGGGTGGCCTACAAACGCTTTGGCAAGGGTGCAGACGAGCCGGTTTTCTCCGGATTCGCCCGCTTTGCCTACCATAAGTTCTATGTTGATGAACTGTATAACGCTCTTTTTGTTCAACCGTATAAGACCATTGGCGCGACGATTTCCGAGGAGGTTGAGCCCAACATGATTGATGCGCCGATAACCAGCGTTTCCCGGCTGTACATGCGGGTTGGAAACCTGGTCAAGGTTTTTCAGAGCGGGTATGTGCGCACCTATGCCATCTATATGATTCTAGGTCTGGGAATCATGAGCCTCATCCTCTCTCAATCGTTGAACTAAACTAGGTGAAAGAATGTTTGCACATCTCCTTTCAGTGATGATTTTTCTGCCGATTGTGGCGGGCCTGATACTGTTGCTCGCTCCCCTGGGCAGAACAACGGCGCGGGTTGTGGGCTTCTGTGTTTCCCTGGCAGTGCTGGTGCTCAGCTTTGACATCTACGCAGGTTTTACTGCGACCGGGAAGCTCGAATTCGTTGAATATATTCCCTGGATCCCCTCCCTGGGCATCGCCTACCACCTGGGAGTCGATGGCATCAGCTTGTTCATCCTTATGGCTAGTGCAGTCCTGCTCCCCTTGGTCTATGTGCTTTTCGGCACCCGGGAGAAAGGGTACTACGCCAACCTGCTTCTGGTGGAAGGAGCAATGCTGGGTGCCATATGCGCAGCTGACATGATCTTATTCTACGTATTCTGGGAAGTCATGCTCCTGCCGGTGTTCTTTATGCTCGGTCTCTATGGCGGCCCGAACAGGCTGCCAGCCACGCTGAAGATCACCCTGTACACCATTGCCGGTTCGCTCCTGATGCTCGCCTCCTTGGCCTATTTGGCCGTGCAGTATCATACCCTTACCGGTGAATGGAGTTTCTCCATTGAGAAGATGGGACTGCTCAACCTCTCCAGCCAGGCAGCAGCTCTCGCCTTATTTGGCTTTATGATCGCTTTTGCCATCAAGATTCCGCTCTTTCCTTTTCACACTTGGTTGCCAGACGCCTATACCGAAGCACCAACTGCAACCACCTTTGTCCTTTCCGCCATCATGGCCAAGATTGGCGTGTATGGTGTAATCAGGCTGGTTATGCCCGCCTTTGAAATGGAGTTTGCCCGCTACGCGATCTTTTTTGCCTATGCCGGTGTCATCGGCATGATGTACTGCGGCCTGGCTGCCATAGGTCAGAAAGACTACAAACGCATGCTAGCCTTTTCATCAGCCTCGCACATGGGCATTATTGCCGTGGGCGTTTTCAGTATGAATGTGCAAGCCTTGACCGGCACCGTTTATCAGATCGTGGCCCATGCCACCAGCACTGGCGTTCTTTTTCTCTTTGCCGGCATCCTGGAGGAGCGCACCCGTACCCGCACTATTACCGATCTGGGCGGCATTGCTGCCAAGGCGCCGCTTTTCGCCCTGTTTTTTGCCATTGCCATGCTGGCCTCGGTTGGCCTGCCAGGTACGAGCGGCTTTATTGGAGAATTCCTAATCATTCTGGGCGCTTTAAAGTTTAATGTCTGGGTTGGCGTTTTGACCGGTATCAGCCTTATTATTGGAGTTTGCTACATGTTGTGGATGTTCCAGCGGGTCTTTTTCCAAACGAGCAAGGCTGCTTCAGAACACTTTAAGGATCTAAGCCCGGTTGAAGGGCTGGCCTTTGTGCCGGTGATCCTGCTGATCTTGATTATGGGCATCTATCCCCACCCATTTTTGCGTAAAATTGAACCGAGTACTGCGCAGCTCTTTGCAGCCTCAAGCCATACAATCGCACAATCCAGCGCTGTGCCACCAGCTCTGCCTGCAGAGCTGAGCACTGAAAAGAATTAGGGCGGAATGCATTATGACAAACGATTTCATGCTTCTCTTTCCTGTCATTCTTGTGAGTTTGGGTGGCATTGCGCTCATGCTCGCCGCCACCTGCCACTGTTTCCGGGATGAACAGGCGGCTTGGGCCTGTGGCGGACTGTTTGGCTTAGCCTTTCTCTTTCAGCTTGGTGCTACACTGACTGGCGACCATTCCCTGTATGGGTCGCTTTTCAAAGATATCCTGGTGGTCAGCCCCTTTTCCCAGGCCGCTGGTCTGGTAATTCTGGGATGCGGCCTGTTCACTGTGCTCAGCTCGTTGAGCTATTTCAAGAAGAACAGCCTGAGCGGGACTGAATACTATAGCCTCTTGCTCTTTGCCGCTTCTGGTATGCTGCTTTTGACCATGACCCGTGAGCTGATCACTGCTTTTATAGCGCTTGAGATCATGTCGCTGGCCATCTATATCCTTGTTGGCTATGATCGAAACAATGTGCGCAGTACAGAAGCGCTCATGAAGTACTTGATACTGGGTGCCTTTGCCGGTGCCTTCCTGACCATGGGAAGCGCCTTTGTTTTCGGTACTGCCGGGAGCACCAAGTTCCACCTTATAGGCAAATATGTCGCCACAAGTGGCTTTACGACCAGCCCCGCCCTTCTGGCAGGCAGTTTTTTCATTCTGGTCGCCTTTCTCTTCAAGGCTGCAGCGTTTCCATTCCATGCCTGGGTGCTCGATGTCTATGATGGCGCATCCATGCCCATTACCGGCTTCATGGCCACCGCCCTTAAAACTGCCATTTTTGCGGTATTTGCCAATTTTCTTTTGTCCGACTCCGGTCTGCAGCAGGGCTGGGTGGGTTTTCTCTTCACCATTTCTGTGCTGTCCATGTTTATCGGCAATTTTATTGCCATCGGCCAAAGCTCGCTGAAACGCATGCTTGCTGCCTCGGGTATTGTTCACTCCGGCTACCTGATCATTGGGCTGGTCGCTCTTGGCACACAAAAGATACCCGGCAGTGTCATCGCCTTTTACTTGGCTGCCTATGCTGCAGGCACCCTTGGTATTTTCATGGCGCTTTCCTATCTGAGCGGCAAGGGTGAGCAGTGGAAGAAT
>CAZEIT010000134.1:0-6292 GCA_964512515.1 uncultured Desulfobulbus sp. | reverse complement strand
AAGGAAGGCAAGAAGTACATCAAGCAGTAGCAGTGCGTTATCTTCCTGCTGACATACAAAAAGGCGGCCACTAGGCCGCCTTTTTTATTAAAATACATAGCCTGCGTAGTGCTCGCCAGAGTTTCAGGGTGTAGCCCCCTGCTCTTCCAGGATGCGGCGACTGCGTTTGACCGCGCACAGATCACCGCACATGGTGCAGACTTCCGCATCAATGGGCTGGGAAGAGGCCCGGTACTCCTTGGCTTTTTCCGGATCAAGCGCCAGTTCAAACATGCGCTGCCAGTTGAGATCCTTACGGGCCTCGCTCATGGCGTTATCCCAATCTATCGCTCCGGGGATGCCCTTGGCGATGTCCGCTGCATGGGCGGCGATACGGGCAGCCATAATGCCATCCTTCATATCCTGGGCATCGGGCAGGCGCAGATGCTCTGCCGGGGTGACATAGCAGAGAAAATCCGCCCCTGATGCTGCCGCCAGGGCCCCGCCAATGGCAGAGGTGATATGGTCATAGCCGGGCGCGACATCGGTGACAATCGGGCCCAGCACATAGAATGGCGCGCCATGACAGAGCTTTTTTTCGATCTGCATGTTGGCCACCACTTCATTGAGCGGCACATGGCCCGGCCCCTCGATCATCACCTGCACATCTGCGGCCCAAGAACGCTTGGTCAACTCACCCAGGATGATCAATTCCTGAATCTGGGCTGCATCAGTGGCATCATGCAGACTGCCTGGACGCAGGCCATCGCCGAGGCTCAGGGTAACATCAAACTCCTGGCACAATTCCAGCAAACGGTCAAAATGCTCGAAAAAAGGGTTTTCCTTGTCGTTGCTGGTCATCCAGTCAAGGAGTAGGGAACCGCCACGGCTGACCACATGGGTCAAGCGCGGATTTTTGCGCAAACGTTTCACCGCAGTCTGGGTCAGGCCGGCGTGGATAGTCATGAAATCCACCCCATCTTCAGCATGCATGCGCACCACATCAAAGAAATCATCCACCGTAATCTTGCCCACTTCCTTGCCGTAACGGGCCACTGCATCATAGACCGGCACTGTGCCGATCATCACCGGGCTGATCTCAACGGTACGCCGCCTGAAGGCGCGGGTGTCACCAAAGGTGCTCAGGTCCATAATGGCATCGGTTTTGAGTTCAATGGCGCGGCGCACCTTGTTTAACTCTGCTTCCACATTGCAGCAGTCTTCAGACACGCCCAAATTAACATTGATCTTGGTGCGTAAACCACTGCCAACGCCGCCGCCAACCAGACTGCGATGATTATGATTGGCAGGGATGGCAATCTGGCCTGCCGCCACTTTGGCCAAGAGATCTTCGGCACTGATGCGCTCCGTGGCAAGCACCTCTTGCATGGCCCTGGTCAACTCGCCTTTTTTGGCCGCAGCCATTTGTGTGGGCATGGTCATACAAACCTCCTTCCCTGGAATGGGAAATAAAATGGGGATAGTCTTGCGGGAACTATGATTGGGGAAACATCGCCTGCAGCCGCTGTGCCTTGGCGCGGATATCGTCTGCCTCAACAATATCAGTGACCAGACAGGCAGACTGGGCGCCATGGGCAATCACCTCTGCCAGATTATGTTCCTTGATGCCGCCCAATACGGTAAAGGGCAAGGGACAGTTGGCGTTGATATAATCGATATATTCCAAACCCACCGGATCAGTGACATCGTCCTTGGTTTGGGTGCTGAAGATCGGGCCAACACCAATATAGTCTGCCCCGGCCGCCACTGCGGCCTGGGCCTCTTTGGGCGCATGGGTGGACAGGCCGATTATCTTATCCGGCCCGATGAGCCGCCGCACCTCGGCAACCGGCCAATCATCCTGGCCCACATGTACCCCATCCGCATCCACCAAAAGGGCCAGGGTGGGGTAATCGTTGATGATGAAGAGCACTCCAGCCGCACGGGTAAGCTTGCGGATGACGCGGCATTCCTCCAGCATAGAGGCAAAGTTTTTGGGCGGTCGCTTTTCCCGGTATTGAATGATGCGGATGCCGCCTGCGATCATCTTTTGCACTACCTCGATATTGGAACGACCTTTGGAAAATTTTTCCGCGGTAATGCCATAGATACCCTTGGGCAAACGCGGTTTAGCGGTTGTCATATTGGCCTCCTGCCTCTTGCATGATGAGTCCTGCCATATAGGCGGCAACACAGCTTACTTTGTGCGCAAACAAAGGGGCATGCGCACAATCGGTAGCGAAATCGCCTGCCACCAGGCAGTGGCCGAGGCGGCGCACCCGAATACTGTCCAAGGCGCTGCCGGCAATGCCGCAGGCCGAAACCACTTTCTGGCCGTGATGCAGGGATTCCAAAAGCATCTTTTTGTCTTCTTCCCTGTCCAGTCCTTCCACCACCAGATCGCAGCCGGAGAAAAGGGTTGCACAATTGCCGGGATCAAGCCGCGTCATGGAGGTGCGTATTTGTATCTGCGGGTTGATTGCCTTCAGGTTGTGGCTCAGCGCCTCCACCTTGGGAAGGCCGATTTGACTCACAAAGTAGAATTGGCGGTTCAGATTGCTCAACTCTACCCGGTCAAAATCGACCAGAAACAGCTCAAGCATGCCGCTTCGTACCAGCATCCAGGCAACATTGGAGCCAATGCCGCCAACTCCCGCAAAACCAATGCGCATCAGATGGCGTCCCAATCCTTGTACACCGGCTGATAGCCGTGCTCATAGATGGCGGCCGCCACCTCTTCCACGCCACGACTGTCGGTAATTTCAAACTGCGGGGTCGATTCCTCCTCTGCCGCGGCATACCCACCAACCCCGGTGCGGGAGCCGGCAGAATACCTGGTAACACCGAGCGGCAGCAGCCGGTCGCGGAAGGCGGCGTTTTCCCGGGTGGAAACCGTAATCCCCACCCTGGGCAGAAAGATGCGCAGCGCAGTCATAAACTGGACAAAGGTCGGGTCATCCACCAAGTAATCGGGTTGAAAATCGCTCTCACATTCGTTGAAACGCGGCAGAGAAACCGCCACCTCCGTATCGAGAAAGGTATTTTCCAGATAACGGGCATGCATGCCGGTCAAGAAAAACTCGCTGCGCGGCTCGGCCAGGCCAAGGAGCGCGCCGATATTGACGGCGCGGAAACCGGCCCTGGCAGCGCGTTCCGGCGCATTCAAACGAAAATGATAATCCATCTTCTTGCCGGCCTGATGCACCCGGCGGTAGACCTCCTGGTCATAGCATTCCTGAAAAAGGGTCATACTGTCCACACCTGCCGCCATCAACTGATGGTATTCTTCTATCTCCAGCGGATAGACCTCGATGGCAACCGAAGCGAAATAGCGCTTGAGGCAGCGGGCCGCATCCAGCATGTAATCCATGGGAGTGAGTTGCTGTGCCTCGCCGGTGAGGAAAAGGATATGCTGCATGCCGCTCTGGGCAATGGCCTGGGCCTCGCGTTCGATCTCCGGCAGGCTCAGTTTGCGGCGGACAATCTTGTTTTTGCGGTTAAAACCGCAGTAGGCGCACTGATTGGCGCAGAAATTGGAAATGTAGAGCGGGATGAAGAGCTGAATGGTGCGGCCGAAATATTGCACGGTCAACTGATGCGCACGCTGAGCCATGGCCTCAAGGTGATTGGCTGCGCGCGGGCTTAAAAGGATCAGAAAATCGGCCGGGCTGAGCACTTCTTTGTGCAGGACCTGTTCAATCTGCACATCCGTTACCTGGGCGAAAAAATCGGTAAAGGAAAAATCCTGGTATTGTTCTACAGTTGTAAAAAAAGACATACACCCTCCTGAATGCGCCGCAACAATCGGGCGCAAACAGCATCAGTTGAGGAAGCCGGTCAAAGGGGAAGAGGCGCGGGCCACAGTTGATTCTTCCGCCATTTTGGCCAGATAGGCCATGCGGCCTGCCTGCACGGCAAGACTAAAGGCCTTACCCATGACCGCCGGATCATGGGCTGTTGCTATGGCCGTGTTGACCAAAACCGCGTCTGCCCCCATCTCCATGGCAGCCGCCGCATGGGATGGACGGCCAATACCTGCATCCACCACTACCGGCACCTTGCAATTTTCAATGAGCAGGGCAATGAGCGCCTTGGTCTCCAGACCACGATTGGTGCCAATGGGCGCGCCCAGGGGCATGACCGCCGCAGCCCCGGCAGATTCCAGCCGCTTGGCCAGGGGCAAGTCTGGCAGCACATAGGGCAAGACCACAAAACCTTCCTTGGCCAGTATCTCGGTGGCGCGCAGGGTTTCGTAATTATCCGGCATCAGGTATTTCATGTCGGTGATGACTTCAATCTTAATGAAGTCGCCGCAACCAGCCTCTCTTGCTATACGGGCGATGCGCACTGCCTGTTCGGCATTGCGGGCACCGGAGGTGTTGGGCAGCAGGCGCACCTCCTTGGGAATATACTCCAGAATGTTTTCCGATGGTTTGTGACTGTCGATGCGCCGCAGGGCTACGGTAATCATCTGCGAACCACTGGCGGCAAGCATTGCCGGGATATGCGTATGGGCCGCAAACTTGCCAGTGCCGGTAAAGAGGCGGCTGGTGAAACGGGTATTGCCCAGTACTAAAGCATCGTCATTCATGGTTTCAGCCCCCACCGACAAAGTTGAGCAATTCTACCTGGTCGCCGTCTTGCAGGCCGGTAGTCTGCCAGTGTTCCTGTTTGATGATCATGCCGTTGAGTTCCACCACCAGGGAGCCTGTGCGCAGCCCTTTTGCGCTCACAAGACCTGCGAGGGTACTGCAGGCGCACTGTTCTTCAACTCCGTTTACCACCAACAACATGACGACCTCCTGAAATAGCGCACAAAAAAAGCCGCCTGTCCTTTCGGGCAAGCGGCGGAAAATCGAAAAAAATTCGTGTTTTCTGGTGAAGCGCCGCTTCCCTTCGCCGGTATTACCCGGATCAGGTTCATAGGGTTGGAGGAACTCCTCTCAGCAGAAACTGCACCCCTAGCGATGGCTTCTCTATAAGCTGGCGTTAGATATTTGTCAACGCGAGATTGGTGAAGATAGGTTGAAGAAAAACAGATCTATCAGAACGGCAGGGACGATACAGAAGAATCTGCATGCCGATAAAATTTGTGGGAACCATACTGGGCGGTAAAGGACTTGTGCGCTGCCCATTTCGGGTCCACATCGGTACGGTGGTAGAAGGTGGAGCCTCCTGTAAAATCTTTAGTGGCAAGGGCCTTGAGCGCAACCGTCATGCTGTCCTGCAATGAGTGGGGCTCAGCCGGAATAAACGAGCTTTTCTGAAATGTCCATGAAAATTGATACGGTGCAGTTACAACCTCCTCGATACTTTTTTGTTCTTCCATGGCCCTGTTCAGGGTCACGTGAGCAACGGCCAGCTTACCAATTTCCGGTTCACTGCGTGCTTCGTGGTAGATATTCAGGGTGAGCCAAAGCAAACCCTCCACAAAACCCATTGCTTCCATCATACTCATCCGCCTCCTCGGCTTTATGTACAAAGGGTTGGCCAACCGGGCGCAGCCAAACCCTCCTTACAGGCGCTTAAAAGCAAATGATCTGTAAAAAAAAATACTTATCGTCTGATGCCTGCTCTTCTGCCGTGTATTTCCGGCCAATTGGCAGGCCTCAAAGGCAAAGCGCCCCGCAGGTACATACTGATCAAACCACATGATCAGGCCCGGTGTCGTATTGCTCTTCTCCCAATGGAGGAGCAAACTTATAACACGCCTGGTTTGATCAATCAAGTGCAAGGCTGTTGCTGTATTGCACTACCAATTGAACAGAGAATCGTGAAGGCCCAGATAAACCTGGGATTCCCGTCGTTTTCCCATCGGGAAAAAAATTGAAAATCAAGTGATTTTTATTTGGAAGACATTTTTAAAATACGTTTTTGATATTTATGTATACTGGATTGTCAGTAGAACGTCCAAATCTTGATCAGAAAGGGGCAGTGCACACGCTTTTGTGCACAATGTGAGGAGCTTTGGGAAGATTCGGAGATGCCGGAACAGAGCGCCCCTTGCTGCGGGACTTGAAGCAGAGAGCTTTAAAAAGGAGAAACAACTCAAGAGATGCAGGAAAATACAGAAGCAAGGGCAGACAGGCTGGTATCTGCCCTTGCAGAGGCCAGGTCAGTTTACCAGGGAATGGCTTCACCGTGGAAGAAATAGCCGCCGGTAGGTCCATCCGCAGGCAACAGGGCCAGGGTGACCGCTGTTTTTGCCCCTTCTTCCACCTCGATATGACCGTGCTTATTGGCATCAGTGCGAACATCGCCAGGGTGGGCGGAATTGACCTTGACCGGGCTTGTGTTCAGTGTCTGGGCCAGG
>CAZEIT010000133.1:0-6339 GCA_964512515.1 uncultured Desulfobulbus sp. | reverse complement strand
AAGATATTTCTCGAGTAATTTGTCGTCCATAAATAATTGTAAGATAATTCGTATTTGTTGCACAACAGTCCTGTTAGGACAAACTTAATGGCATTCAGCCTTGTTCAAAAAAAATACCAACTTCTCGCACTGCTCCTCTGCATTTCCATCCAGGGAAAACGGTTTCTGCTCCTGGCTCTGCATGTCGCGCAGGATTGCTTCCTTCTGCTCCCATTCCTGCGCGCCGAGAATTAGGGTGTACCTGGCCTGTACCCGGCCCGCAATTTTCATCTGCGCCTTCAGGCTACGGTCGCTGTAATCGATAGCAACCCGCGCCCCGCGTTTGCGCAGCAGTTGGGCCAGAGCGGTGCAATGGGCCAGGGCCTCGGGGCCAAGTGCTGCCAGGTATATATCCATGCCGCCTGCAACACTGGCAGCATCCTGCTCGTTTAGCTCCATGAGCAGAACAATGCGTTCCATACCCATGGCAAAGCCGATGCCGGAAACCGGCGGGCCGCCGAGTTCCTCGATCAGGCCATCGTAGCGGCCGCCGCCGCCCACCGCCGCCTGCGCACCAAGCTGATTGGTAATGAATTCAAAGGTGGTACGAGTGTAGTAGTCCAGCCCGCGCACCATGAAGCGGTTGAGGTTGTAGCGGAGACCCAGGTTGTCGAGGGTGGCCCGCACAGCGGTAAAGTGGCTGTCGCAATCCGGGCAGAGCGACTCCTGCATAGAGGGCGCGTCTGCCACCAGGGCGCGGCATTCCGGTTTCTTGCAGTCCAGCACCCGCAGGGGATTGGTGTGGAGGCGGCGCTGGCAGTCTGCACAGAGCTGGTCTTGCACCTTTTCCAGGCGCTCGATCAATTTTTGCCTAAACGGCGGCCGACACACCGGGCAGCCCAGGGAATTCAGCTCCAGGCTGACATTTAGGCCCAGCTCATCAAAAAGCATCTGGCCCAGGGCGATCAGTTCGGCATCTATCTGGGGTTCGACCGGGCCGATAATCTCGGCATCAAACTGGTGAAACTGGCGCAGCCGTCCCTTCTGCGGCCGTTCGTGGCGAAACATGGGCCCCATGGTGTAGAGTCGCTGCACCGGTTGCTGCACGTGCATGCCATGTTCGATAAAGGCGCGCATGATCGAGGCCGTGGCCTCGGGCCGCATGGTGATGCCTTTGTCGACAAAGGTGTACATCTCCTTTTCCACCACATCCGTGGCTTCGCCGATGGAGCGGACAAAGAGTTCTGTTTTTTCAAGAACAGGCGTGCGGATCTCGCGCATGCCGAAACGGCGGCATACCTCGGTGGCGCAGGCCTCAAGCCGTTGCCACAGGTGGATCTGTTCCGGCAGGATATCCTTGAAACCGTTAATGGCCTGGAGTTTTGTCATGATGAGCGTAGGTAAAAAATCAAGGGCTGTTGGGGCGAAAAACAAAAAATTTACCCCAGAAAGAGGGTATGCGTCAAGTCGATGTAGATTATTTTGTTTAACGTTCCTATAATAACCTGTCAGCGTCGCCGTATCGCATCCGGAGGATTCATTTTTTGCATGGGAGCAGGGCGACAAATCCGGAAGTAGTACCCTCAGCCTTTTCCAGACGAGACTTGCATGAAATTGCCTGAATTGAAAATAGGATCCTTGATTGCCAAAATCCCCATTATCCAGGGAGGCATGTCGGTGCGGGTGTCCACTTCGGCCTTGGCAGTGCCTGTGGCCGAGTGCGGCGGTATCGGCACCATTGGCGGTTCGGGTATCCCGGTAGAAGAATTGAAGGAGGATATCCGTAAGGCGAAAAACTCCACCAAGGGGATTATCGCGGTCAACATCATGTATGCCATGCGCGATTTTTATGAGCTGGTCATGGGTTCGATTGAGGCCGGTGCAGACATGATCATCACCGGCGCTGGCTTTTCCCGCGATATCTTCAAAATCGGCAAGGCCCACAATATCCCTATCGTTTCCATTGTTTCCTCGGCCTCTTTCGCCAAGCTGGCGGAAAAGCTGGGAGCAGCTGCGGTTGTGGTCGAGGCAGCGGAGGCAGGCGGCCACCTGGGCACCAATCTCTCCCTGCGTGAGCTTTTTCCCTCCATCCGCAAGGCGGTGTCCAATATTCCGCTCATTGCCGCAGGCGGCATCACCAACGGCTATGAAATGGCCGAAATGATGGACAAATACGGCGCTGACGGGGTGCAGATCGCCTCCCGCTTTGTCTTGAGCGAGGAGTGCTCGGTTTCCCAGGAATTCAAGGAAGCCTACCTCAAGGCGCAGCAGGAGGATATTGTTTTGGTGACCTCACCGGTGGGTTTGCCTGGCCGGGCCATCAAAACGCCTTTTGTCGAGAAAATGCTCGACCACGAGGATATCGCTGCCAAGGTTTGCCGTTACAAATGCCTGAAAAAATGCGATTACAAGTACTGTATCAGCGAGCGCCTTTTGGCCTCCCTTGGCGGTGATATGGAAAACGGCCTGGTCTTTTCCGGGGCCAATACCTTCAAAATGAAGGAAATTCTACCGGTACGGGAGATATTTGATCGTTTTGTCAAGGCAGCCGAGTCGGTTTACAAGGAACAACCCACCGGCCGGCTGGCCACGGCAGAATCCGGGGCCCATTAAACGGTTCATCCGTGTACGAAAGCGCCTTATCTGAGCATTGAGCATGTCGAGCCTGCCCCAGGAAAATATACCCCCTACCGGAGAACCCAGCCCCGCAGCCTCTGTGGCGGCGGCAATTATTCCGGAAAGCGAGCACCCTATCCGCGAACAGCAGTTGGATCGGGAGGCCCTCAAGGTGCTGTACCGCCTGCGAGACGCTGGCTTCAAGGGCTATCTGGTGGGGGGCGGGGTACGGGATTTGTTTCTGGGTAAGAAGCCCAAGGATTTCGATATTTCCACCGATGCCCGGCCAGGGCAATTGCGGCGGCTCTTTCGCAACAGCCGCACCATTGGCCGGCGCTTCCGCCTGGTTCAGGTTTTTTTTCGGGGCAACAAGATCATTGAAGTTTCCACCCTGCGTTCCCGCAGCGAATACGAGGAGGATGGCGAAGGCGAGTTACTTGCCTCCAACAACACCTTCGGCACGTTGGAAGAAGATGCCTTTCGCCGCGATCTGACCATCAATTCCCTCTTTTACGAGATCGAGGGCCGCACCGTCATTGATTACGTAGGCGGGGTGGAGGATCTGAACCGTGGCATCATCCGCATGGTGGGCGACCCGGATCAGCGTTTCAGTCACGATCCGGCACGCATGCTCCGGGTGGTGCGCCATGCGGCCCGCACCGACTTTACCATTGATCCCGCCACCAATGAGGCCCTGCAGCGCCACAGCAGCGAGCTGATGCTCTGCCCGCCTTCACGGCTGCGCGATGAAATTCTGAAAGACCTGCGCTCCGGTGCTAGCAAGCCTTGGGCCGAGCAGTGCATGGCCACCCCTCTATGGCTGACACTCTTCCCTTTTTATCAAGATTATTACCAGGAAGGCGGCAAGGACGAAACCAGCCAGGCCCTTCTGCGCATCCTCGGGGAAATTGACCGGGTCTACCAGAGCGGCAGCGAGGAGCAGCCGGTACACGTTGATGAGCACTTCCTCTTTGCCGCCCTGCTTCTACCCTGGGCAGCCACTCATTTCAAGCTACCGGGTGAAGAGCGGCTGCGCGGGCCGCTGTTTCATCAATGTTTTGCCGCCCTGCGCGAAGGTATTGGCGAGCAGTTTGGCATGCCCTTCAATATTCCGCGCATGGCCAAGGAACGTATCAGCACCCTTTTGATCAACCTGTCCACCCTGCACCATGCGGGTAATGGCAGTGCCTATCCCAAGTGGCTGAAGAAAAAAAGCTACTACCAGGAGTGCAAGCGCCTCTACGACCTGTATCAGCTTAGCCAGGGCAAGGACACGGCAGGCATTGCCGCCGAGGATTTTACTCTGCCTGAGCCAAAACAGGGCGAGGTAGAGGTGATCAGCGCGGTGCAGGGGCCTTCTTCCTCGCCCTCTCGTGGCCGGGGGGGTGGCAATCCTGCTTTCAGCAGCCATAAAGGCGGCGTTTTTGGTCTGCGCTTGCGCAGGCATTCCTGAGTTTGTCCGAGGCTTTTCTGTGTTCCGTTTTCTGCTGTACAATATCCGTTATGCCACCGGCGTGGGCAGCAGTTTTCATCTGCCCTTTCCCTATGCTGGCTACTTGCGCCCTTCGTCCGAGCATTTCAAGAAGATTGTGGATTTTATCGCCGAGATAAACCCAGATGTCATTGGGCTGGTCGAGGTGGATAATGGTTCTTTTCGCACCGGCAGGGTAAGCCAGGCAGCATGGATAGCCGAGCAGTTGGGCTACGATTATGTCGGCCAGGGCAAGTATGGGGTCAATGCCATGGTTTCGCGCCTGCCCCTGCTCAAAACCCAGGGCAATGCCGTACTCTCGCGCATGCCCATTATCAGCCACCGCTTTCAATATTTTGACGAGGGGGTCAAACGCCTGATCATCCAGGCCTGCACCGAACGTCTCACCGTGTTTCTGGTGCACCTGTCCCTCACCTACCGCAAGCGCCAGCATCAGTTGGAACGCCTTTACCGGCTCATCCGCAAGGTAGAGCGGCCAGTAATTGTTGCCGGGGATTTCAACGTCTTCTGGGGCAGCCGGGAGATGGAGCTGTTTTTAGGCGCAACCGGCCTGTGCAGCGTCAATCATGAGTGCATTCCCTCTCACCCAAGCCACCAGCCCACCCGCGAACTGGATTTTATCCTGCACAGTCCGGAACTGCGGCCGGTGCGCTTTTTTTGTCCCACAATTACCCTGTCTGACCACGCTCCCCTGGTCTGCGACTTCGAGCTGGCCTGATCCCTAACTCCTTGCAGCAAGGCCGATCAGCGAGCCATTGCGGCCGCAGATGCCGTCTGTTTCCAGCTTGGCCCGGCGGAAGGAGAAGTAGTCGCGGTTGCAGCGCGTGCATATCCCGATGGTGTCAATCTGCGCCGTGGGCAGCCCGGCTTCACTGAGCTGTTTGCGGCTGATGGCCCAGAAGTCGAAGTGGGCTCTTGTATCAACTACCTCAAAGGCATGCATCCAGGATGGCAGTTCCTTTTGGTAGTGGATGAATTCCGCACAGCAAGGCCCAAGCGAAGGACTGATCACCGCGTGCAGATGCGAGGGATTGGTGCCGTAGCTGCTGACTAAGCTGGCAACGGTCTTGGCGATGATGCCAACCACGCTGCCGCGCCAGCCGCAGTGGATGGCGGCAACCACCTGCTGCACCGGGTCGTGCAGCAGCACCGCCTGACAATCTGCCTGCTGGATGAGCAGGGCCAACCCCGGCACATTGGAGATAACCGCGTCGTATCCGGGAAATTCCTCCTGTGCAGGCTCCCTGGCTTCCCTCGCAAACGTTAATATCTGATCGCCATGCACCTGGCCAAGAGAAACAAGCCTATTCAGACCCAGCCTGTGCAGAGCCAGTTGTCGGTTGCGGCCTACCTGTGCGGGGTCGTCGCCAACACCATAGGAGAGGTTGAGTGAGGCAAAGGTACCAGTGCTGAAGCCGCCCTGGCGGCAAAATATGGCGTGTGGCGTTCGGATCTGCCCGCTGGTTCGATGAGGCGGTGAGGCTATTGCCTCTTTGTTTGTGGAAGAAGAGTCTGTGGGCATGGCTGACCTGAATGTCTGGTTGCTCTTGAAACGAAAAAAGCGGGAAAGCCAAAGTGCATTGACTTTCCCGTGCAGGTAAACACAAGCCCTGTTCCAGGGCAAGGGATGTTTAGAAATGCGCCTCCAGCATCAGGTAGGCCTGGTTTGCGCTCTCCACCGGATTCATGCCCAGCATCTGCAGGGCCTGACGGTCGCTGTCCAGGTCATAGGGTTTGAAGTTGTAGTTGGAGCCGCCGGCATAATCGTAGCTGTAGTACTGCCAGCCCAGGCGCAGGAAGGCCTTGGCATATTTGGACAGAGCCTCGCCCACGGGCAGATCGTAAATCATGTACAGTTCGTAGGCGTCGCCGCGGGTCGCCAGCTTGGACATGTAAAGATCATCATGGCCAGGGGTGAAGGCTACCCAGTAGCGGGAACCGTGGTTGTATTCCGCGCCCAGCTTCAGACCAATGCTGTCGATGTCGTAGCGGATACCGGCATAGACGGAATAACCATCTTCAGAGCCGGTATTCGGGCCGCTTTGCCCCATGGCCATGGCGGCGTAGTCGTTGAACATGCCGTTGCCGTTGGGATCGGTGCGGCTCCAACCGCCAGCGATGAAGTAGTTGAGGTTGCCGGACTTAGCCTTGTATACGCCGGTGCCGTGGAACATCTGGCCCAAATCTTTCTGCTCGCCATAGCCGCCCTGGTTTTGGGGCATGGCCGCGCCGTAGCGGACAAAATCGCTACT
>CAZEIT010000132.1:2377-6363 GCA_964512515.1 uncultured Desulfobulbus sp. | reverse complement strand
GCTTTTTCAAGCACCTGGAAAAAAAGCTCAAGGGTTTTGTAAACCCGATTGAAACCCTGGCCGACTTCAAGACGCACCGAGGAGCAGGTAGCGCCGAATTGCAGCGGTATCTGACGGCGTTTCTGGCTGAACAGAATGCAGAAAACACCAGGCGCAGCTACGACAACCAGATACGGCTTTTCTTCTCCTGGGCAAAAAAAGACCTGGGCGAGATAGGGAGGGCCGACATCCTTGCTTACCGGGAATACCTGCACACAGAGAAGCAGCACAAGGAAACGACCATCTGGAACAAGTTCATCGCGTTGAACCGGTTTTTCAAGTTTGTGGCCAGGGAGAATCGCAAGTTCAGCAATCCTATTGTTTTCAAGGAACTCAAGCTGGTCTTCCCAAAAAAGGACAAGGGGTATTACAGCGTGTTGTCTGCCGCCGAGTCTGAGCGGCTGCTTAGGCAGGTGAACCGGAAGACAGCTATGGGGAAGCGTGACTATGCTATCCTCTTGATCATCCTGGTGTATGGCCTGCGGGCAAATGAAGTGGCTAGGCTTCGGCACCGAAACCTTGAGCAGGCGCGGGTGAAGGGGCAGCAAAAGGTGTGGATTGTTGATCGCAAGGGCCGCTTCCAGAACCGGCCAAAGACAGCCATCATCCTTAACGGACGCGCACTGAGGGCCTTTGACGAGTGGCTGGGAGCGGTGGAGGGGCTGGGTGTGAAGGTGTACGGGGATTTGCCGGTATTCCTACCCTTCATCTATGACCGCAACCAGCAGGCATTGGTGATCCGCAGAGACCGGAAACCCCAGCCGCTTTCAGTGAAGGCGGTCGAGAATATCGTCAAAAAGTACCTGGGCAAGGCGAAGGTCAGCCGGGAAGACGCTACCTTGAGCCCGCATGCGCTCAGACACACCGCCTTTACCATGCTGGCACAGGAGGGGGTGCGGCTGCATGACATCCAGAAGCTGGCGGGCCACCAGGACATCAACACCACTATGATCTATGTGCATTCAGCCCAGAGTTATGACGACCATCCAGGCATGCACAACCCGTTGAACAGGTGAGGAGGAAGCGCTGTGATGCGATACCTGGAATCGAAACCGAAGACACGACGAAGTGTGCGGCTAGCCATGCTTCAAGACAAGGGATATGATGATGAGCGCAATATTGCAGCAGATGAGGAAGATAACGAACTTGCGCAGTCTGCCGCTTGTCTGGGCCTTGGCAATACCGCCAGCGGCCACTGCAACCCATCCGCTTAGCAACAATTCAAACCAGTATGGGGCCACAGCCGTGGCCAGAAAGCCGTACACCGGTGTGGTCAGAGAGACAACGCCGGAATACAGGGCGTTACCGAGCGCCATTGCCCACGCAACCAGAACAAAAAGAACACATAAAGAAAAGATGGTTGCGGCAATCCCGCAAATGCCCTGAACAAGTCGTCCAATCATGGTTGCACCTCAAGACGGTAATGGAGGCTTGCTTGCACCCTTGCCCTATTTTAACAACGACGAATCTGTTTTAACATAGCCCCTTTAGCCTGTGTTTGCGGCAAAAAAGAACGGACTCCGTGTAATAGGAAGATTATACGAATAGCCGCTGTGTCTATTTGCTCGTAAACAGTGATATACCAAGGGAAAGCGGGGGTTTTTCGCTTGCTGGCAAGTTGGGCTGATAAGTGTTTTTCAGGTTGAAATAAAATAAAGGCTGAAGCTCAAAAATAACGGTAAATCAGTATATTGAAAATGTTTTTAACATGGTTATTTGTTAAAATTTTGCCTTATTTTAACATAAAAACTTCTGGCATGGGGTATTTTTACATGTGACCGTGGGGCAAACGAGGGCTCAAGGTTGCGCAAATGCTTGTTTCGGGGGAGAGGGGGATATCTGCCGAAAAACAGCATGGAATGGATGCTTGTTGATACTTTTACAATACTTTTTTGATACGATTATGAAATTAAAATGTATGTTCGTGGTGTGTGGGTTTATTTGCCTGCTACAACAAGAGGACGCAAGATGAAGCCGGTTAAAGAGATCAAGAGGATGCAGGTAGATGGCAAAAAATACCTCATGCCTGTCGAGGACGTAGACATTGAAAAGCTCATCCAGAAGGGCCTGAAGTTGAAGGCCAACATGGAAGCGATCGGCAGGGAGCTTGAAACGGTGCAAAGCAGCTTGATCGAGATTGCTCAGGCCAGGCGCGAGGGAACAACTACTATTACCCTTCCAGGGGTGTCCGGCAAGGCCGTTGTCACCTTCCGCGAAAGCTTTGCCGTGGGTGACGACATTGAAGAAATCTCACCCCAGCTTGGCCCCTTGTTTGGCCGGTTCTTCAAAAAGAGGAGCTCGTACAGCACTACGCCGGAGTTCAAGAAGTTCATGGAGTCTGGCCACGCCCTGGGCATACAGGAGCCGGAGCAGATCAAAGAAGCCATGCGTAGGTACGTTACCGTGAAGGAGACGAAGCCAAACGTCAAGTTTGAGGTGAAAGAGTGACCAGCTTTTTTGAGGTTGGACGCGATTTACTATACAATCAATTCTGGCGTATGTGACACGGTGAAATTCTCCCGGCCGTAGCACTTCCTTCGGAAGGAGCGCAATGCAGGGTTACCGTTTTGGCGGAAAGGGAGGCCCTGCCATACGCCTTTCAGCATACTTACGCGCCTTCTCCTGTAGGTTTCTTTCGGCCTGCCATAGTGTCAAAAAGGTATACCTTTTTATACATCGAAAAGGATACGTCAAAAAGGTTGTATTTTGAATTGTTGACACTGTTTCCAACAAAGTCTAAGATATTGTTGACACTTAATCAAGCGGGCGGGGGTAAATATGACAGCGTTTCTTTATGGCAGGGTTTCAACTGTAGACCAGCACACCGGTATTCAGGAGCAGGCGCTGAAGGCCAGGTATCCCGAAGGTGTATACCGGGAAGAGAAAAAAACCGGCACCACCATGAAGGGTAGAGAGGTTTTGCAACTCATCCTTGATATGATCGGCAAGGGTGACAAATTGGTGGTCTGGAAGCTGGACAGGCTGGCGCGCAATGTGGCAGACCTTTCAAGAATTGTCGCGATCCTTGAAGAGAAAGGGGCTGCGCTTGAAATTGTAGACCAGGCAATTGACACATCTACGGCCAGCGGCAAAGCATTTTTACAGATGCTTGGCGTGTTTGCAGAGTTTGAAACGAACCTGCGAAAGGAACGCCAGAAAGCAGGCATCGAGAAGGCAAAAGAGGCTGGAAAGCACCTCGGTCGGAAGGCTATTCTCACGGCAAAGCAACGGGAGCAGATCCGGGTGCGAAGGGAGAAGGGGGAAACGCCTACCGCCCTATCCAAAGAATATGGGGTGTCACGGGCTACTATCTACAATGTGAATTAGGGATTTGAATCCGGTTGTAAATGCCAGGCTTGATGACGTAACATTTGCATAGGGTCAACGGATAGATTGATTGGCAATTATATGATTTTTCGAGATTTTTGTAACTTTTCAGGCTTAGCATGACGGGCGGGTGGTCAGGTGGTGACGGTATTTATATGACGGTATTTTTTGACCTATTTAAACATGAAAATCTTTAATAATCATACTGTTGATTGAAAAATCACGCTCCCGCCGCCCCACCAAATCACATTCTAGGGACATCTGACAAGATACATAAACCCGCTACCAATCACGGTTAGCGGGTTTTTTGTTGTCTAGTGAGTTCCAAGGTATTCCATTGACATCCGGGGCACGAGCAAGTCCGCGCTGCTGAACGCGCTGCGCCGCTTTGGCTATACCGGGGGTGGTTCATGCTGCCCGGCAAATATCCCGTTGCTCAGGTCAAAGGTGGAATCTCGACGTGCTGGTCGAGCGGCTTAAGATGCCAGCATCTCTTTCACGTATTGATTTTAGTGCCCGCACAGGTAAAGGCGTTTTTGTTCATCTTGATGAAGCTGCCCTTGTCGATGCCCACCGCCTTGCCGCCCTGGCACCAGACCTTGCCCTCACGTTCTTCAAGA
>CAZEIT010000132.1:0-2367 GCA_964512515.1 uncultured Desulfobulbus sp. | reverse complement strand
GCGCAAGACCTCTCCCTGGCCAAATTTTCGATAGCGCCACAGTTTTGTTCGACAAGCTGCACATTTAATAATAAGCATAGTGGGTTATTCCAGTTCCAAATCCACGCAAATGTATCAAGAAGACAAGGGCAATGCGACGCAGGGTATATACAGGCTTGTCCTGCGACCTTTTCCAAAGCCGGCACAAATAGGGCCGCTGCTATGGAAGTGGAAGTACCTGTATCTTGTGTTGTTTGAACAAAGAGAGATAATGTCATGGCGTACTGGCTGATGAAATCCGAACCGGATGAGTTTGGCATCAACGACCTTAAGCGGGTGGGTATCGAGCCTTGGGATGGCATCCGCAACTACCAGGCGCGCAACATGCTGCGCGATCAGATGCAGGTGGATGATTTGGCCTTCTTCTATCACTCCAACTGCAAAATTCCCGGTATTGCCGGCATCATGCGTATCCACCGTGCTGGATACCCGGACTCTTCGGCTTTTGATCCCGCCCATCCTTATTACGATCCGAAAAGCACCCCGGAAAAGCCGCGCTGGTACCGGGTGGATGTTGCCTTTGTGGCCAGATTTATTGAGGTCATTCCTTTAAGCTGGCTCAGGGAACAGCCAAAACTGGCCGATCTGTCCTTGCTGCGGCGCGGCAACAGGCTCTCGGTTATGCCACTTACGGATCAACACTGGCACTTCATCAACCGTCACGCTCGGCAGGAATGATTCCAGTTTCCAGATCAAAGCCCTCTCTGTGCCGGCTTCAGCAAATGCTCCTCGGAGTGCCTGTATGTACGCTTGTGTCGCATTTGCCTCGCCTCCTTGCTAGCACCTTTGACCTGGAACTGGAATAATAGCTAGTGCTTCGTGCACACATAACAGGCAGTATAAGCATTCTTTTGCAACCAGGCCTTCTGGCCACAGATCGTAACAAAAGGAGAACACGCTTGGAACTTGCCCTACTGGTTGCCCTTATTGTACTCAACGGTCTTTTCGCCATGTCGGAAATCGCCCTGATTGCCGCCCGCAAAAGCCGTCTGCAAAGGCTGGCTGAAGATGGAGATCACTCCGCCGTTGTAGCCATCCGGCTTGGCGAGGAGCCCACCCAGTTTCTTTCCACCATTCAAATCGGCATTACCGCTATCGGCATTTTGAACGGTATTGTCGGCGAGGCTGCCTTGGCCGGCCCCCTGGCTGGACTGCTCCACGGCTGGGGCATTGATGAGAAAACAAGTGCCATCGGCGCAACCACTATTGTGGTGGTCAGCATCACCTATTTTTCCATTGTGGTGGGCGAACTGGTGCCCAAGCGCATCGCCCAGTTCAATGCCGAAGGAATCGCCCGGTTGATGGCCCGGCCCATTGCCCTTCTGGCGCAGTTGTCGCGGCCCTTTGTCGCCCTGCTGACGGTATCCACCGATGGCCTCTTACGCCTTTTGGGCAAAAAAGAGCTAAGCAGCGCCAACCTCACCGAGGAAGACATCCATGCCATCCTGGTGGAGGGCTCGCAGGCGGGCGTGATTGAAAAGCAGGAGCACGACATGGTGCGTAATGTGTTCCGGCTGGATGATCGCCAGATCGCCTCCCTGATGACGCCACGCAGCGAGATTGTCTGGCTGGACATGGAAGCGCCCCTGGAAGAAGGACTGGATAAGCTCGCTGCATCGGATCATTCCCGCTTTCCGGTTTGCAAGGGCGGCCTGCATGCGGTTTTGGGGGTGATCAGCGCCAAGCGGCTGCTCAAGCTGCGTCTGAAAGACGAGCCGCCGGAAAAGATCGTGGATTACCTACAACCTGCGGTTTATGTGCCCGAATCGCTTACCGGCATGAAACTTTTGGAGCAGTTTCGGGAATCTGGGGTGCAGATGGTTTTTGTGGTGGATGAATATGGCGAAATCCTTGGCCTCATCACCCTGCAGGACCTGCTGGAGGCCCTGGCGGGCGAGTTCAGACCGCGGGACCCGGAAGATGTCTGGGCAGTGCAGCGGGCGGACGGCTCCTGGCTGCTGGATGGGCTGATTCCCATTCCAGAGCTGAAAGACCGACTCGATCTGAAAACAGTGCCGGAAGAAGACAAGGGCCGCTACCACACCTTAAGCGGCATGGTGATGTGGCTGGTGGGCCGGGTACCCCATACCGGCGATGTCACCGAATGGGAGGGATGGCGACTGGAAGTGGTGGATCTGGACGGCAACCGCATCGACAAGGTGCTGGCCAGCCGTCTGCTGGAGCCGGAAGCGGATGAGAACCCGCTGGCGCTGTAATTCCAGTTCCATATCAAAGCGCTCTCTGTGTCGGCATTGGAAAATGCTCCTCTGAGTTGTAGTAGTTCAGACTTAATCTGACAGGTGGCTCCGTTTTGATGTATGCGGCTGT
>CAZEIT010000131.1:0-6365 GCA_964512515.1 uncultured Desulfobulbus sp. | reverse complement strand
TCACTTTTATTCGTAATTTTACCGACATAGATGATAAAATCATCGATCGCGCCCATAAGCAGCAGGTGGAGCCCGCGCTTTTGGCGCAGCGGTTTATCGATGAGTTTTATGTGGATATGGACAAGCTCGGCGTGCTGCGACCCGACCAGGAACCGCGCGCCACCGGTCATGTGGCTGAGATGATTACCCTTATTCAGGAACTCATGGATAAGGACATGGCCTATGCTGTGGCTGGTGATGTCTACTTCCGGGTGGAGCGTTTTCCCGAGTATGGCCGTCTGTCTGGCCGCAGCCTGGACGACATGCAGGCCGGGGCGCGGGTGGAGGTGAATACCAGCAAGGAAAATCCCATGGATTTTGTGCTATGGAAGGGGGCAAAGTCTGGCGAGCCGCAGTGGGACAGCCCCTGGGGGCCGGGCCGGCCAGGCTGGCATATCGAATGCTCGGCCATGAGCCGCAAATATCTGGGCGATGTCTTTGATATCCATGGCGGCGGCAAGGATCTGATTTTTCCCCACCATGAAAATGAAATTGCCCAGAGCTGCGCTGCAAGCGGCAAAGATTTTGCCAAGATGTGGATGCACCACGGCTTTGTCACCATTCGCGACGAGAAAATGTCCAAATCGCTGGGCAACTTCCTCACCATCCGCGAAATTCTGCAAAAATACGATGCCGAGGTGCTAAGGCTTTTCATCTTTTCTGCCCACTATCGCTCGCCCATCGATTTTAACGAAAATGCGCTGCAGGATGCCCAGTCCGGGCTTGAGCGCATGTACCATTGCCTGGAGCGCATTGCGGCCCTGCCGCAGCAGGGTGCGGAACTGGCGGGCATAATCAGCCCGGAGGAAGCAGCGCATGTCACGGCCCTGCAGAGCCGTTTCCAGGAGGCCATGGACAATGATTTCAACACCGCCCAAGCCATCGGCTATCTCTTTGAGGCGGTCAAGCAGTTGAATCAGTTGGTGGAACGGCTGCCAGAGCAGGCGGCGCAGAGCGACCTCGTGCTGTTACATGCTGCTGCGGCTGATTTGCGCATTCTGGGCAGCATCCTTGGCATTCTGCAGAAGCCTTCCTGGGTAAAGGGCACGGACAACGCGGCTGAGCGTTTAGCAAAGCTGGGGCTGAACGAGGAAGACATTGCCGCGCTTATCGCAGAACGCGGCCAGGCCAGGGCTGCAAAAGACTGGGCCGCCTCTGACGTCATTCGCGACCGCCTTTTGGCTAAGGGCATTGTCCTGAAGGATGGGCCCAAAGGAACGGTATGGGAGTTTAGCCAGTAGTTATCGAGGAATTTCAATTCCAGATCAAAGACAATGTCAAGAAGACGAGGGAAATTCGACGCAGATGCACATGCCCGTACGTCCTGCGAGCATTTTCTGAAGCCGGTCCAGGTAGGGCCTTGATATGGAATTGGAATGAGAAGGAGAAGGTGGATATGAGCCGCACAGCCATTGTTGCCGGCCGTTTTTACCCAAACGATCCGGCCCAACTGAAAAGTGAGTTGGCTCAATATATACCGGAGCAGGCTGGTCCTCGCCAAAAGGCGCTGGCCGTAGTCTTGCCCCATGCGGGCTATATCTATTCCGGCCCTACCGCAGGCGCAACCCTGGCCAAAGTAGAGGTGCCTGAAAACGTACTGCTCCTTGGCCCCAATCACACCGGTCTGGGTGCTGCCTGCGCCCTCAGCCCGGATGACTGGCGCATTCCAGGTGCGCAAATCCCCAGAAGCCGTGCCCTGGCCCAGGCCATCCTGAACATTTCAAGCCTGGTGCAGGAAGATAGCCGCGCCCACCAGCGGGAACACTCCATTGAAGTGCTGCTCCCCTTTCTCCATCACCTGCAGCCGAATCTGCGCATGGCAGCCCTTTGCCTCGGCGGCCTTTCCTTTGCCCAGTGCAGCCAGCTTGCGCAGGAACTGCATCTAGCCCTGCAGGCTTTTGCAGAACCAGTGCTGGTGGTGGCCTCCACCGATATGAACCATTTTGCCTCCCGCCAGGAGGGTAGCCGCAAGGATCAGCAGGCACTCGCCCGCATCCTTGCCCTGGATGCGCAGGGCCTCTACAGCACCGTGCGCAGTCAGCATATTTCCATGTGCGGGGTGCTGCCGGTAAGCGTTGCCATCTTGCTTTCGCTTGCCCGTGGCGCGAGCCGGGCTGAATTGGTGCGCTATACCGATTCCGGCGAGGCCAGCGGCATGCTTGATCAGGTGGTTGGCTATGCTGGATTGATTGTGTTTTAAGCCAGAGCCCTAACCGCGTGTTCAGCGCGACACATATCAAATCATAATCCAAATCCCCTGGCCGCGAATCGGTCTGATACAATTAAGCTTTATCTGAAATATGGAGAAAAAATGAAGCGATCATTGGGTGCGCGAACGTACCTGTTCCCAACGCCGGTGCTTCTGGTTGGAACCTACGACCAGGAAGGCAAACCAAATCTCATGACAGCAGCCTGGGGGGGTATTTGCTGTTCCGACCCTCCTTGCATCAATGTCTCCCTGCGCAAAGCCACCTACTCCCATGCCGCTATTGTCGAGCGCAAAGCCTTCACCATTGGCATTCCTTCGGAATCCCAGGTGCGGGAGGCTGATTTCATCGGTTTGTCCAGTGGCCGTAGAGTGGAAAAATTCGCTGCAACAGGTTTTACCGCCGGCCAGAGCCAGCTTGTGGATGCGCCCTATGCAGAGGAGATTCCCTTTCTCCTTGAATGCGAGCTTGTACACAGCGTCGAGCTAGGTCTCCACACCCTTTTTGTCGGTAAAATAATAGATGTAAAGGCGGATGAAAATATTTTGGCTGAAGACGGGCAACCAGATATCTTTAAACTCAAGCCTTTATCTTGGGAACCGGTTCATCGTCATTACATCAGCACCGGAACGTCTCTGGGCCTGGCTTTTTCCGTGGGCAAAACCATCCGCGAAAAGTGAGAACCCTAATACTGCTTTATGTTCAATATGGCCAATGAATATGGACAGATTTTGGCAAAACCGCCTGCTCATGCGATCAGGCGGTGGAGCACGAATTGCCCAAAAGAACCTCTGCCTGCCTCTGGTTGCCGGTTGCTCCTGAGCAAGATAAAAAGCTCAGAATTTTTCACAACGCTTCACATGCCTAAAAACCGCAATACTTGGAATTAACAAGTTTATGGAACCTGAGGCATCTGCCACCTAAGTTGACACAGGTGCACTGTTCTCAAGCTGCATTGTTTAATTCATAAAGAGACGAGATGTGGAACCTGCAGCACAAACCTCGCTTTCCATCTGGCAAATCTGGTGGCTGGCCATACGGCCAAAGACCCTGCCAGCCGCCCTTTCTTCGGTTATTGTTGCCTGCGCCCTAACTTGGTACGATGGCGTTTTTCGCCCTGGCCCGGCTCTGGCGGCCATGGCCGTGGCCCTCTTGCTGCAAATAGGCAGCAATCTGGCCAATGATGTCTTTGATTATGAACGCGGGGTTGATACCGAAGCACGCAA
Organism: uncultured Desulfobulbus sp.; assembly: GCA_964512515.1. Taxonomy (GTDB): domain Bacteria; phylum Desulfobacterota; class Desulfobulbia; order Desulfobulbales; family Desulfobulbaceae; genus Desulfobulbus. The sequence goes on along the minus strand of CAZEIT010000131.1, from coordinate 2,893 downwards.
GGGCCCCTTGCGGGTTACCCAGGCGGGACTACTTGCGCCAGCGCAGGTCAAGCTGGGGATGAAGCTGGTCTTTGTCGCAGCGCTCATCCTCTGGCTGTACCTTGCCTGGACTTCAAGCTGGTACATGGTTCTGGTGGGGCTTTGGGCTGTCCTGGCTGCAATTACCTATACAGGCGGCCCCTTTCCCTTCGGTGCCTATGGTCTTGGCGATCCGCTCGCCTTCCTCTTCTTTGGCCCGGTTGCGGTTGCGGGCACATATTTTGTCCAGGCAGTAACCATCAGCGCGGCTGCCTGGTGGATGTCCATACCGATTGGGTTGATTATCACTGCGATTCTGGTGGTCAACAACCTGCGAGATATCGCTACCGACAAGGCGGCAGGAAGAAAAACCCTGGCAGTGCGCTTTGGCGCCAAATGGGCACGGCGGGAATACTTCGGCTGTTTGCTGGTTGCCTATGCGCTTGTGCCGGTATTGATCTGGAGCGGCCTCCTGCCCTTGGCAACCATACTGAGTTGGGGCTCGCTCCTGGTTGCCTGGCCAACCTGGCGGATTGTGCGACAGGAAGAGGGTGCGATCCTCAACCTCGCCCTGGCCGGCACCGGTAAAATTGCCCTGAGCTACAGCCTCTTCTTTGCAATCGGCCTGGTGCTGGCAAGGCTGTAGCAGCGGGATGGCTCTGGTCAATTTTGAAAAGAGGAATGCCGTGATTGATATGGATATTGAAAAGTTTACTGCTGTGCACACCTTTGCGGATGCCGTTGTTGTGGCCGGAAAACAGGCGATTCGTGTTACCAAGGATTCGCAGATCAAGGCTTTTGATGAGCCAACCTTTGCCCGGCTTGCGGGCCCGGATTTCAAGGATGGGATCATCGAGGTGCAGGTGCTGAGCAGGCTCTTGCCTGATGCCCCGGATTTTGCTCGCGGCTTTATTGGCCTTGCTTTTCGCATTGACGAGAGCAACGCGCATTTCGAGTGCCTCTACATCCGCCCGGTCAATGGCCGGGCCCAAGACCAGGTGCAGCGGAACCATGCCACCCAGTATTTTTCCTACCCGGATTTCAAGTTTGATCGTCTCAGACAGGAGGCAAACGGAAAATACGAATCCTATGCGGACATGGTCCTTGATCAGTGGATTGCCCTGAAGATCGAGGTGCAAGGTGAAACCGCGAAGCTCTATCTGCACCAGCAGGAGCAGCCGACGCTTATTGTGCGGGACTTAAAACATGGTGCAGATGCCTCGGGTGCGATTGGCCTGTGGGTGGATATCGGCACAGAGGGCTACTTTACTGATTTAAAAATCACAGCTGCCTGAGCGGAGCACTCAACGGGAGCAGGCGCGCCGTTCATTTCTGTTCTATATTTAAACGCTGTCTTTGGCGGCTTCGGCAAGGCCAGTCTCTGTTGAAGAACTATACACCGGCAATTTGCCGGTGTTTTTGTACTTGCGGTAGTCGGCGAGTATCTGAGCATGGTCAAAGGCAAGCTTCGGCAGCTCATTTACAGTGAAGAGCCGGGCCTCTTTGGCGTCGTCTGCCGCAACCGGCGTACCGCTTGCAATGGCGATAAACACGGTTGAGGCGGTATGTTGGCGTGCATCCCGGCTTGGATGGGAATAGGTGTGGAGCTGACGCACCAACTGCACCTCAAGCCCGGTTTCCTCCCACGCTTCCCGACGGGCAGCGTCTTCAAAGGATTCGCCGTAATCGACAAAACCTCCGGGCAGAGCCCAGCCCGGAGGTGGATTTTTACGCTCGATCAAAACAATGGCTTCACCAATTTCGATGATGATATCCACTGTGGGGGCAGGGTTGCGGAATGTGGGCGTATTCGTTTGCTCGGTCATGATAGTATTTTGCACACTTGATAAGTGTCATGCTACAGCAGTAATCTGCTGATTTCATTCCAACTGTTCAGAGTGGGCAGGTTATGCCGGCTTCGGTTCCAGGGCTGGGCAAAGACCCGGGCATCAATGCCCTGACGTTTGAGGGCGAGGCAGGTTTCAGCCCGATCGTCTATGAAGGCCGAAAGGCCTGCCCGGCGGATGAAACGCTCCTTATCGTCATGATCACCCACAGCCAGCACCTGAATATTGGCGCAGGCCCCAGCGCCGCAGGTATGCTCCAGCCACTCTTCCACCGGTTGCGGATCAGGCCGGGCAGTGACAATGGTTACCCTGCCGCAACAGCTTAAATCTCTGAGCACCTGCACAGCGCCGTCCATGGGTTTGAGTCCGCAGGCCAAGGGTTCAAAGGTGATGTGGTCAAAAATGGCGGCAAGGGTCTGTCGATCCACAGGCAGACAATCTTCCACACAGAACGAGGTGAGGTCATCAGCGCTGATGCCACAGTGACCGTAGTCTTCACAGGCAATCCGCAAAAAGGCCTCGACCGTATCCGCAATCACGCCGTCAAAATCAAAGCCTGTAGTGGCAGGCTCAAGCCGGTCTGGCAAGGATACTGCCACGGAAAGATCCAGAGGCTGCATTACTGCTTTTCCACCTTGGCATTCTCGATCAGTACCTGATAGTTATAGCCAGCGCCAAAGTCGCGGTTAGCGGCAACTACGCCTTCCACAGTGACAATCTCACCTTCCGTGGCATCTGCCATGGTGGTCACCACCAGATCGTGCTGCTTCTTGTCTGGCTCGCCAGTGCCATCCTGCAGATGCAGCCAGTTTTTGCCCATGATCATACGTGAATTTTTCACCACTTTGCCGCGCACCCGCACAGTTTTGCCGCTCAGCTCCTTGGCCTGGCCGAAGATTTCGCCAACAGTGTAGCTGTTACTGCCCGTGGCCTTATCCACCTGTACTGCGGCTGCGGGAGCAATGGCTCCGGCGCTGCCGCCGCTGTTTTGCTGCCCCATCACCTGCTCATCACCGGCGGCAGCTCCC
>CAZEIT010000130.1:0-6370 GCA_964512515.1 uncultured Desulfobulbus sp. | reverse complement strand
GGTCAGCATGCCCAGGATGGTCAGCACCAGGGAGCCGCCCACATGGAGGGTGATGGCGGCCGCTGCCAGCCACAGGCGTCCTGTTTGCAATAGGCTCACCACTTCCGCAGAAAAGGTGGAAAAGGTAGTGAGCGCCCCCAAAAAACCAGTGATGGTAAAAAGCCGCCATTCCGGCGACATACTGGGTATAAGGGCAAAGATGGCCATAGCCAGGCCAATGAGGTAGGCGCCAAGATAGTTAGCCAGCAAGGTGCCCAGGGGAATGGCCGGGAAAAGGGCATTGAAGGCGCGGCCGAAAAACCAGCGGAGCAAGGCCCCCAGAGATGCGCCAAAGCTGATGGCGGCAAGGGTCTTCAACATGTCTGGATCATCCCTGTTACCGCGGCGCAGAAGCGTTGGTTTCTGCCAATTTCTCGGGCTTGCGCGTTGAAAGGTTGGCCATGGAAACTCCCGAATCTGATTGGAAGGTAGTTCAGATGGCCTGTTATACCTACGCTCCTGCCGATACGCAAGCAGGCTGCGGCACCAATGCTTTCCGTTGTTTTTCCCTTTGCTATCCGGTATGGATTTTCGCTATGAACAAAGACACTCACAACAATATTCGTACCATCCCGGTGCCGGAGCCGTTGCAAGGGCTTATCCGGCTCGCCCTAGACAGTGGTGCAGACGAGGCCTGTTTGGTGCCTGCCCATAACCTTGTTATTCAGGACGACTTGGTACAATTTTGCGGCCCAAACAAGCCCTGCCCCAGTTACGGGCTTTCACCGGGCTGCCCACCCCATGCCATGTCTCCTGCCGCGTTCCGGCTCTTGATCTCGCGTTGCAACTGGGTGCTGCTCTTTAAGCTTAATGCCGCCATGGAAATACTGCTTGGCCCGCAACGACAAAACATTGCCCGGCAGGTGCACCATATCTGCGCTGTGGTGGAAAATACTGCCAGCAAAACACTTGGCCTGAGCGCGCACGGTTTCGCCGCTGGTTCCTGTAAGGAACTCTTCTGCAGCAATGCCAGCACATGCACGGTATTGACCCATGGCCTACCCTGCCCCCATATGCAGATAGCCCGGCCTTCCCTTTCTGCTGTTGGCGTTGATTTTCAGGCGCTGGCCGCACTTGACGGATGGCCCTATGCCTTGAATGGAGTGTTTGATCCTGAAAGTGGCCAGATGCAGGGCCTTATGGCTGGTTTTGTTTTGATGGAAAACAGCACATCTGGCTCGTAACAACCCGTTGAAGAATCCTGGTTTTTCCGAATGGGGCGCAAAGTGGCCAATTGTGCAACCGTGCCTCAGTTGCTCCATCTCAAAGTAAAGAACATGGCGAACTCCTTCTGAACGGTTGGGTATCGGAGTACCTGTATGTACGCGCTCGTCGCATTTTCCTCGCTTCCTTGAGATCAACTTTGATCTGTAAATGGAATAAGAATCTACCGGGTACTCAAAAAACCGCAGCAGGTGCTGCTGGTCAATCCCTGGCCGCGACCAAACGAACGGCATATCCCCCTGATGATGGTGTCAAGTTGGCAACATTCATATCTGATGATAAGTGCAAGCAATTCATTTAGAATGGTGCTACTATACGCTTGGCTTGAACCTGTCTGGCTGGTTGCTGGGTTGCTGTCTGGATACATGCAGGTGATCAGTCGAACCGGCCCAAGCTGCTTTCCCTTCAATTTTTTGCAAGAGCAGTGAGTTATAGAGATCATTTATACCCAATGAAGGAGGCAATGTGGCCGCTTTATCCTGTGAATTTATCCTCGCCGGTAAGCCCGTACCACTGAGCCTCTTTTATTTTCCTCGCATAGTTCATCTTTTTTTCATTACAGTGTATTTTGTTGGCCGCCCCTTGGAAGGCCGCAGCACCGGCAACCTGGCGGCATTACTGCGTGTGTTCTCTCGACGCGGCAGGCAGGAAAGCTCTACCTGTCCTTCTTTTTCTGCTATGCGTCTGACCGCGTCGCCTTTGGCAGTACACCTGGATTTGCCAAGATTCCAGTTGCTTTCCTGCAAACAGGGGAAGTAAAGCATAAGATGCTGTTCAGTCATCAATCGGCTTTTCGCCGGGTCAAACAAGTTGCCCGGTTTCACATTCAATTTGAGCAAAGGAGCGAGGCATGGAAGTAAAGACATTCGGGGTTATCGGAGCTGGCCAGATGGGAAGTGGCATTGTCCATGTGGCTGCGGCCAGCGGACTTTCCGTTATCATGAATGATATCAAGCAGGAATTTGTTGATCGCGGCCTTGCCAACATTGCCAAGAATCTGCAGCGTGGCGTGGACAAAGGCAAGATGACTGCTGAGGAAAAAGACGCTATCCTTGGCCGTATCAAGGGCAGCACTGATCTGAAGGATTTGGCTGCAGCAGATTTTGTAGTTGAGGCCGCTTCCGAGAATGAAGCCATCAAATTCAAGATTTTTGAGACCCTGGATCAAGTCTGTGCCCCGCATGTAGTCCTGGCATCCAACACCTCGTCCATTCCCATTGGTCGTATCGCCTCCCACACTAAGCGTCCAGACAAGGTAATCGGCATGCATTTCATGAACCCGGTGCCGGTCATGAAACTGGTAGAGGTGATCTGCGGCTTGGCCACCTCCGATGAAACTCGCAACCTTACCCTGGATCTGACTAAAAAGATGGGGAAGACGCCCGCCGCCTCCAACGATTATCCCGGCTTTATCTCAAACCGAATCCTCATGCCCATGATCAATGAGGCTGTGTTTTGCCTCTACCACAGCGTGGGTACCAAGGAAGACATTGACACTGTCATGAAACTGGGCATGAACCACCCCATGGGCCCGCTCGCCCTGGCAGACCTCATTGGTCTGGATACCTGCCTTGCCATCATGGAAACCCTGCATGATGGCTTGGGCGACTCCAAATACCGGCCCTGCCCCTTGCTGCGGCAGTATGTCGAGGCCGGATATCTGGGCCGTAAGAGCGGCCGCGGTTTTTATCCGTATTAAAACCAGCACGCGCCACGATCATGCCGGGCAGCAATTCCGGCATGGTCAGCCCAAAACCAAGGGGGAGTGTTTATGAGCGAAAAGGCGTTTCAAGATTATTATCCCGATGACTATGCACACTGCTATGGCTGCGGCAGATTAAATCCCGAGGGACATCATCTCAAGAGCTATTGGGACGGCGAGGAAACAGTGTGCCGCTATACCCCTGACAACAAATACACTGGCGGATTTCCAGGCTTTCTGTATGGAGGCATGATCGCCTCCTTAATGGATTGCCATGCCGCTGGTACAGCCGCTGCAGCCAAGGCCAAAGAGGAAGGCAAACCGATCTCACGCTTTGTCACCGCCTCCCTGAAAGTCGATTATCTGGCACCCACGCCCATTAACACCGAGTTGGAAGTCAGGGGCAAGGTCATTGAAATCAAGGGACGCAAGGTCATTGTCGAGGTCAGTGTAAGTGCCAACGGTAAACAGTGCGCCACCGGATCAACGGTAATGGTGCAAATTAAAGATCAGAATTGATTGCAGCAGAAGTTGCAGGCAGGCCTTGTTGTCTGATTATATCCTGATATATCCTGAGCCCAAAACTCGCACCGGTATGGAGAAACAATCATGAATTTTGTATTGACCGAAGAACAGCAACGCATTCGTCAATTGGTCAGGGATTTTGCCGAAACAGAAGTTGCCCCTTCTGCTGCAAGCCGTGACCAGGAATCACATTTCGACCGCCCGCTCATGTATGGCCGCCTTGCCGAACTCGGCCTGACAGGTATCGTCTTCCCCAAGGAATACGGCGGAGCAGGTGGGGACTATATCAGCTATGCCATTGCGGTTGAAGAGCTTTCCAGGGTCTGCGCCTCCACTGGCGTGACCCTGTCTGCCCATCTCTCACTTGGGGCAAACCCCATCAACCTTTTTGGCACCGACGAACAAAAACATACCTTTTTAGCTCCGATGGCCAAGGGTGAAAAAATGGGCGCCTTTGGTCTAACCGAAACCGCAGCAGGTTCCGATGCCGGCGGCACAACCACCACCGCAGTGCGTGACGGCGATTCCTTTATCATCAATGGCGCCAAAATCTTCATCACCAACGCAGGCGAAGCCGACACCTACATTGTATTTGCCCGCAGCGATATGAGCGCGGAAAAGCACCGTGGCATCAGCGCCTATATCATTGAAAAAGGAACGCCTGGCTTCACCTTTGGCAAAAAGGAAAACAAGCTGGGCATACGCTCCTCGCTGACCATGGAACTGGTATTCAGCAATTGCCGTATCCCCGTCGGCAATCAGCTGGGGCCTGAAGGTCAGGGCTTCAAGATCGCCATGAAAACCCTGGATGGCGGCCGTATCGGCATTGCCGCTCAGGCGCTGGGTATTGCCCAGGGCGCGGTTGATGGGGCTATTGCCTATGCCAAGAAGCAGATATTTGACGGCAAACCGGTTGCCAACCGGCAGGGCGTGCAATTCATGCTGGCAGATATGGTCACCCAGGTGGAAGCGGCCCGCCTGCTTGTTTACAATGCGGCCTTCCGGGCCAGCACCGGGCTGCCCTACTCGCAGGAGTCGGCCATGGCCAAGCTCTATGCCAGCGAAACTTCCACCAGTATGGCCGAAAAAGCAGCCTCACTTATGGGCGACTTTGGCTACGATGACTCATTTCCGTTTGACCGGTTCATGCGCGACGCCAAGATCACCGAAATCTACGAGGGCACCAGCGAAATACAGCGTCTGGTCATCGGCACCGCTGTCACGAGATAATCCGGCTTGAGGCAAAAGCTGCACAGATACACACCGTATCTTATTGTAGTTGCGAATTAAGGGAGTTCTGTCGCGCGTAGCGGCAAGACTCCCTTTTTCTTTGCCTCTTTGATGCCATTTTTGGTTTGAAACTGAAACATTTGCCCGCACCTTGCATCCAGGGACAAGCATGGCTCAACCTATGGCCGGGTGAGGATGGCCATGGCATCGCCGTAGGAAAAGAAACGGTAGCGTAACTGCACGGCCTCGGTGTAGGCGGCAAGGATCTTTTCCCGGCCCGCCAGGGCGGAAACCAAAAACAACAGAGAAGACTGGGGCAGGTGGAAGTTGGTGATCAGGTTGTCCACCACCTGAAAACGAAAACCAGGATAAATGTACAGACCGCAGGGGCCGGCAAAAGGATGCACCACGCCATCGGCCCCTGCTGCAAACTCCAGGCTGCGGGTGCTCGTGGTGCCCACTGCCCAGATACGACGGCCGCCTAGTTTGGCGGCATTGATCGTGTCTGCGCTGTACGGCGGCAAGTGTACCCATTCCTGATGGATGAGGTGGCACCGGATGTCTGCGCTGCGCACCGGAGCAAAGGTGCCATAGCCCACATGCAGGGTCAACTCTGCAATTTCTACGCCCAGTTCTGTCAGTGCCCGCACAAGCGCAGGGGTAAAGTGCAGTCCGGCCGTGGGCGCTGCCACCGAACCGGTGTGGCAAGCATAGCAGGTTTGATAGCGCTGCATATCTTCGCCAGCATGCTCTAAATCGGTGCGGGTGATATAGGGAGGAAGCGGCATGCGGCCGCAGGAGCGCAGCAAATCTTCCAGGGTCTGGCCCGGATGGGGCCGGTAGTGCAACACCACCTCAGCATTGCCGCCGTCATGCAGGGCAACGACTTCCGCCTTCAAGTCTGCTCCGAAAGATAACAAAGAACCAACCTTGGCCCGCTTTGAACTCTTTAAGAGGGCAGGGGCATGCGCCTGTAACCAGCCGTACTGCTCGGCACCTGCCTGCACCACCGGAAAGGCAAGCAGAAACAGTTCGATCTTGCCGCCGCTTTCCTTGTGGCCAAGCAAACGGGCAGGAAACACCTTGGTGTTATTCAGCACCAGCACATCACCTGGCCGGAAAAGGCGCAGAATATCGGCAAAGAACAGGTGTTCACGTCTGTCTTGGCTTGTATTCAAGACCAGCAAACGAGACTGATCGCGCCTGCTCGCTGGTTCCTGCGCGATCAAGTCTGCAGGAAGAAGGTACTCATAGGCCTTAAGACAATAGTCGTGCTGCTCGGCTTGCATACAAAAACACCACAGTTTTGCCTATAGCAATGGGTTAAGCGTTGAAGGTATTCTATCATCTGGTTGGCAGTTGCCGAAGCCGGCGCTTCGGGGTACTGTGGCCGCCTAAACTACAACTTCAGTTGTACAAAAGCAAGGTAGGCAGGTTGCGCTGCACCCTTGCCAAGGATATATCTGTTCTCCACCTGCTCTTCACATCATGATCCTGGTTGTTAGCGCTACTACCTTTGAGATGGATGCCTTTTTCCAGGCAGGGCCAAAGCTGCCTGTGCAGCAATTGGTCTGCGGCATTGGCCCGGTAGAGGCAGCCTTGCACCTGGGTCTTTACCTGAGCAGACAGCATCCTCTGCCCGCGGCAGTT
>CAZEIT010000129.1:1477-6390 GCA_964512515.1 uncultured Desulfobulbus sp. | reverse complement strand
CCTGGTCAATGCCAAGGTGGATGTGGTGGTGCTCGATTCCGCCCATGGCCATTCAAATGGCGTTCTGCGGGCCTTGCAGGAGGTGAAGGCTGCATATCCGGATTTGCAGGTGATAGCGGGTAACGTGGCCACCGGCGAAGGCACTGAGGCCCTGATGAACGCCGGTGCTGATGCGGTCAAGGTGGGCGTTGGGCCTGGCTCCATATGCACTACCCGTATTGTTGCTGGCGTGGGGGTGCCCCAGTTGACGGCTCTGCAGGATTGTGTGCGCGCCGCCTCAAAAAAGGGCATTCCAATCGTTGCCGATGGCGGCATCAAGTTTTCAGGCGACATCTGCAAGGCCATCGGCATTGGCGCCAATGCGGTCATGGTTGGTTCCCTCTTTGCAGGTACCGACGAAACTCCTGGTGAAACCTTCTTATACCAGGGCCGTAAATATAAGGGCTACCGTGGCATGGGCTCGATTGGCGCCATGAAAGACGGCTCCAGTGATCGCTACTTCCAGAACAAGAACAGCAGCAAACTGGTGCCGGAAGGTATTGAGGGAAAAGTGCCGTACCGCGGCCCCATTGCCGAGGTGATCTACCAGCTCCTGGGCGGGCTGCGTTCGGGTATGGGTTATACCGGGGCAGGCAATATCAGGGAGCTGCAGGTCAAGGCGCGTTTTGTACAAATCTCCAGCGCCGGCTTGCGCGAATCTCACGTGCATGACGTCATCATCACCAGGGAAGCGCCCAACTATCGCACCGACGGACTTTAATCTCCACATCCAGCCCAGGAAGCCATGACCAGCCATACTGAGAAAATTATCATCCTTGATTTCGGTTCGCAAACCACCCAGCTCATTGCCCGGCGCATCCGGGAACAGAAGGTCTACAGCGAAATTCATCCCTACACCCTGCCGCTTGAGCATCTGCGGACCATGCAGCCCAAGGGTGTTATCCTCTCCGGAGGCCCGGCCAGTGTCTATGATGCCGATGCGCCTTTAAGCGACCCTGGGCTGTTCGAGCTTGGCCTGCCGGTACTAGGTATCTGTTACGGCGCCCAATTGATGATGCATCAGTTGGGCGGCAAGGTTGAACGGGCTGAGAAACGGGAATTTGGCAAGGCCGAGCTGCGTATCCACAAGGCTGAACGTCTTTTTACCGGGCTTGCCGCCGAGCCCGCGCAGCATCAGGTCTGGATGAGCCATGGCGACCGCATCGAAGAAGCTGCTCCTGGTTTTTCGGTCAGCGCGGTCAGCGCCCACTCGCCAGCCGCCGTCCTGCAGCATGCGGACAAGCCGTTTTTCGCAGTACAGTTCCATCCTGAGGTGGTGCACACCGAAATTGGAACGGAGCTGCTGCGCAACTTCATCTTCACCATCTGCGGCTGCCAGCCCAATTGGACCATCCATTCCTTCATCGACAGCACGGTTGCGGCCATTCGCGCCCAAGTCGGCAAGGAACAGGTGCTCTGCGCCCTTTCCGGCGGGGTGGATTCCTCGGTGACCGCGGCACTGGTGCACCGCGCCATTGGTGAGCAGCTTACCTGTATCCATGTGAACAATGGCCTGATGCGCAGCGGAGAATCCGATGCGGTCATCCGCTTCTTCCGCCAGCAGAGCGCCTTTCACCTCATCGACATAGACGCCACCACTTTTTTTCTGGATCGCCTCAAAGGGATTACCGAGCCTGAAGAAAAGCGCAAACGCATCGGCTACGGCTTTATCGAAATATTTGAGCAGGAAGCGAAAAAACTGGGCGAAGTGCGCTATCTTGCCCAGGGCACCCTCTATCCGGATGTGATTGAATCGGTAGTGTTCCGTGGCAAGGCCCCCATCAAATCGCATCACAATGTGGGTGGCTTGCCGGAGCGTATGCACCTGTCCCTAATTGAGCCCTTGCGCGAACTGTTCAAAGATGAGGTACGGCTTCTGGGGCTTGAACTGGGCCTGCCCAGGGAAGCGGTATTCAGGCAGCCCTTTCCGGGCCCAGGCTTGGGCATCCGTATTATGGGCGAGGTTACAGCTGAGCGCCTGACGGTGCTCAGGCAGGCGGATGTGATTGTGCTGGAAGAGATGAAGGTCTCCGGCTGGTACGACAAGGTCTGGCAGTCATTTGCGGTGTTGCTTCCTATCCAGACTGTGGGGGTTATGGGGGATGGCCGCACCTACGAGCATGTGATAGCCCTGCGCGCCGTTGACAGCAAAGACGCCATGACTGCCGACTGGTCGCAACTGCCCTACGAGCTTTTGGGCCGCATTTCGAATCGTATTATCAATGAGGTGCGCGGTGTCAACCGGGTGGTCTACGATATTTCCTCCAAGCCGCCTGCCACGATTGAGTGGGAATGATTCCTTTCCCAACAAAGCGCTGCTTGCGCCAGCTTAGGTACCTTCCTGCAGGAGGCAGCAGAGTGTGTCCCCTGCAAGCATTGCGTCTGCCTGCTCATTTCTTTGATCTGGCATTGGCATCATCTGGGCCCAGCAAGGCAGCCCAATTTGCACGACCATCTTTCTTACCGCTTCATGCGGCCATGTACGGATATACCAAATGCTTAAAACAGCCATTTATGTGGATGCAGAAAATGTTAAAATGAGCGGCGGCTTTGGCATGCGCTACGATGTATTGGTGGATCTTGCCAACAGCGGCAACTCCACCATGTTGCGCGCTAACTGCTACCTGGCGGAAGATCATGAACGCATCAAAAGTGATGCCGACTATCGCCAGAAAATCTACACCTACCACAACATCCTGCGGCAGTGCGGCTTCCGCATCATCAAAAAATATGTTCGCCGCTACAAGGATGAAGAGGGCAACATCACCACCAAGGCCAACTCCGACATGGATCTGGCCATTGACGCCCTGCTCCAGGCCCGCAACCTTGACCGCGTTATCCTCCTGACCGGCGACAGCGATTTCGTTCGTCTTGTTCCGGCCCTGCAGAATCAGGGCTGCCGGGTGGAAGTCATCGGCTTCAACAATGTGGCCAAGGAACTGCGTGAGGTTGCGGATTCCTTTATTTCCGGCTTCCTTATTCCCGGCCTTTTGCCCTTTGCCGACAGCACCCGCGACGAGGAGGGGTGGGTGCGCGGGGTTGTCTCCAATTATAATCCTGATCGTGGTTTCGGTTTTCTACGCTATTATCGTCTTGATGCAGAGGGGCTGCAACCAGAAAGTGTTTTTTTCCATAACTCACAATCCACCCTGCACTCAGAGCACTATTTCCAAGAAGTGTACCGTATTTTTGAATTCCGCATCACGGAAAATTCTGCCAGCGGTGATCGCACCGAAGCCAGGGAAATCCGCCTGCTGCGGGACAATTGACAAAAAGTGCTGCGGCAAAGCCTTGAGGGCAATAGAGGGCAATCATGACCAGGACACAAGCGCTGCTTTTGGCCGGTGATATCGGCGCCACCAAAACCGATTTGGCCCTATATACGGCTGCAAGCTTACAGCAACCCGGAGGTGCGCCCTGTAAAGAAGAGACTTTTCTGAACCGGAATTTTGCCTGTTTTGACGATGTGCTTGCGGTGTTCCTCGGGCCTGGCGGCCAAGTGCCGCCCTATGCCTGTATCGGCATCGCCGGGCCTGTACTGAATGACACTGCCGAGATGACCAATCTCGATTGGCACCTGGATGCACGTGCTCTGGAAAAACGCCACGGTTTTACCAAGATGCGTCTGATCAACGATCTTGTCGCCTCCGCAGTCTTTGTTCCCTGCCTGGGCAGTCATGATCTCAACACCATCAGTAGCGGTGAGCCGGCAAGTTCCGGTGCAGTGGCAGTGCTTGCGCCCGGAACCGGGCTTGGCCAGGCCTTCCTGATCCCTCAGGGCAAGGAATATATTCCCTGTCCATCAGAAGGCGGTCATACTTCCTTTGCCCCCAGAAATGGCGAGCAGATGGATCTCTTGGAGTTTATGCTGCGGCGGCAGGCGCATGTGTCTGTGGAGGATGTCTGCTCCGGCCAGGCAGTGCCGGATCTGTTCGCCTTTATGAGTACCCGCCACACAGTGCCGGAGTGGCTCAATCTTGAGGTGCAGCAGGCAGAGGATGCCACTCCGGTTATTATTCAGGCCGCAAAACGGGCGGTGGAAGGCAAGAGGGTTTGTGGAGTGGCGGTGCATACCATGCACCTTTTTTGCGATATCCTTGCCGATGAAGCGGCCAATCTGGTGCTGAAAACCATGGCGCTGGGTGGCCTCTATCTGGGCGGCGGGCTCTCACCGCGACTTTTGCCCTTTCTCCAACCCGAGCGCTTTATGCGCATCTTCACCCGAGACTACAGCTCCGCCATGCTGGCCCGGGTTCCGGTGCACATTATTCTCAATAGGAAAACAGCCCTGCTGGGGGCAGGCGAATATGGTTTGCGCACTTTGGTGCAGCCACAGACCAGTGATGCCACCAGTCACGTTTAAGCGAAACCGTCCTCAGCACGTTCTAATCCCGCATCCGGCGGCATAGCCCGGTTCACCGCCTCCATCAGGTTGCCCTCCAAGGTTTTTGCTGCGGCTTGCAACGCTTGGGCCGCTAGAAGCCCGCCCGGAGTGGTAAGTGCTTCGTTGCCTAAAATCACCTCCAGGACCTCGGCTCCATTTAATTGCTCCGCGTTGGTCACGGGCAGTACCATGCCCGTGCCATCACCACTTTGTTGCAGAATCTGCCCATCAATGAGCAGGGTAATGGTCTCTTCCAGATCAAGCGTCCGTACCGCAGGCAGGCTCTCTCTCAGGAGTTCGACCGTGCTGGGGATGCGCCGGGAGAAATTGTGGTACACAATGGCCAGGATATCAAAGGCAAGCTGCAACTGCCGTTGTGGCGACAGGTTGCGGCTTGTTGGGTTGTAGTGATGACGATACTGGATGGCATGGGTGAGGGAAGCACCCAGCAAAATAAAAATAATACCCAAATTCAGCCAAATAAGAATTA
>CAZEIT010000129.1:0-1467 GCA_964512515.1 uncultured Desulfobulbus sp. | reverse complement strand
GCAAAGGAACCGTAGATGACGTTGTATCTGTACAATCCAAACTGAATCACAATATAAAGCCGCTGAAAGAGGAACCAGAAAGAGGTGGCAAAGATGGCCCCAATCAGGGCCGGTGCGGTTTTGACTTTATCACTGGGAAAAAACATATACATGCCCATTAGGCTCAGCACGATAAAGCAAAAAGTGCTCAGCTTGATCAAAAGAGGCAGGATTCCGGAAGAGGGCATGATCTGGTGTATATGGGCCATGAGCTGGTCACTGGCCAGAATGGCGTCAGCCGCAACCGCAATGTTGAGCGAAAGGGGCAGCACGGTCACCAGGGCCAGGTAATCCATAATCCGGCGCAGGAGCGGACGCCGCTGCTGGCTGTGCCAGATGGCATTCATTGCTTCCTCAAAGGAGGACAGCATCATCATAAAAATGGCAAGCAGGCCCAGTACGCCCAGAAGCCCCAGGGCGGCAAAATTGGTTTTCTCCACGTATTCAAACACCAGATCCAGCCCTTTGTGCAGGTAGGCGGTGTTTTCTCTGGTGTCGTTGGGCAGGGCCGAGGGTGGTTCTGCTGGGCCGATATCCGGCAGCATGAGGCCAGGCCCTCCAGCCTGGGGCTCAATTTTTTGCGGAGGAAGCGGCTCCACCTGATCAATCACGCGTAAAAGCGCTTGTTTCAAGTGGGCATCGCTGCCCACTCCCTTCATGATGGCGGTGCTCAGAGCCAGGGTTGGCACCATAGCCAGCGCCAGAGAATAGGTGAGCGCTGCAGAGCGGATGTGGATATTGGTACGGATAAACTCCCGCTGCATGATGAAAATAACGCGGAGAAAGCTGCGCAACCATGCGGGCATGCGGGAAGCGGGCTGCTTGCGGGAAAAGACCCGGTCATACAGCCTTTGCAGAATGGATAGACGCGGTGCGGGAACGGTTCTGGGCACTGCAGCTCCTGGCAATCACGGGCTTGTGCTGGCCAAACCAGTTTCATTGGTCTCATGCCAACCCCAGATCAAAACACAAGCGGTGTTGGCTTCGGGAAAACCTGCAGGATCAACGCTGGTTAGGCCTGCGTCGTCTTCCTACCGCCTCCTTGATTCATATCTTTGATCTGAAATTGGCATTGCGCAACAAAAGACCTACCAAACAAAGCCGTCACAAACGGATAAGGAGCGTAGCCGACTCTTTAGGAATCAGAGTCAGATACCTGATACGCCTGGTGTAAGGCAGGCAAGCTCAGGTGGCGTAAACTTCCCGTTTGCGGATGGCCTCGGCCTTGACGCGGTCCAGCAGTTCGGCCAGCACCGGCTTGATGTGCTCGCGTAAGTCCCCGGCAACAATGATGAACAGAAGGTCATCACCGGGTGTGAACCGGCCTGAACGTGCTTCGATAACAATCTCGTAAATCCCTGGAGACTGCAGATATTGCTGCCGCAAGGCCTCGATTTTGGCGTGATCCACTTCGGTTTCCAGGCCGAT
>CAZEIT010000128.1:0-6393 GCA_964512515.1 uncultured Desulfobulbus sp. | reverse complement strand
GGTGCCTGTGTCAGCACTTGCAAAGGCCGCTACCTTGCCTGCAAGCGGATCATCCTGCGGATAAAAGGGTAGGGCGGTTTCCGGCCACACCACCAGGGCCGCGCCTTTAGCGGCAAGGCCAGCCGAATAGCGCAGGTAGCGCTCAACTGTGGCCTGCTTCATATCATCTGACCATTTCAGGTCTTGCTCGATATTGCCCTGCACCACTCCGATCTGTGCCTTGGGCGCGGCTGCGATTTCTTCTCTTGTTTCAACCGCCCGCAGAAATGAATACACAAAAAGTCCAATCAGCAAGGCGCAGGCCGCGGCCAGGGAAGGCAGAGCGCCTCGCCACAGGGGCTTGCGCAGCCAGGCCGCATTCAGAAAAAGAGCGCAAACCGCGTTGATCAGTACCAGACAAAAGGTGAGCAGGTGGTGGCCGCCCAGGTCTGCCGGCAGCAGCAGATGCGGCTTAAGAAAGAGGCCATACCCGAGATCCATCCAGGGAAAGCCGGTAAAGAGCACCCCGCGCAGGGCATCAAGCCCTGTCCAGAGCAGGGGCGGGGCCCAGATACGGATAAAGGCCATGGAGCCGGGGCTTGCGTTTTCCTGTGCCCCGTGTTGCAACCAGGAGAGAAGCAGGCAGAACAGGGCGCTGTAGAGCGCCATATAGGCCGCCAGCAGCAAGAGAGCTGGCACACTCAACCACAGGGGCAGGCCGCCATAGCGGCCCAACACGATCACGATCCAGTAGAGTTGGCCGCTGTAGGCACAAAGGCCAAAGAAAAAACCAGCTCCTGCCGCCTGAGCCGGACAGAGCTGAACCGTTACCAAAAGAGGGCTCAGGCACAGGCAAAGAAGCGGCCACCAGCCGCTGTAGCCCTCAAGCCCGGGCATGCCCAGGTTGAGCAGCACGGCCGTTGTAAGGGCAAGTACGGCTGCCACTCCTGTTTTTGTGCCAGCCGGCAATGCCGCCAGACCAGAAAGAGCTGCGCCTGCTGCCTGTCGCTGCGCCTGCATGGCTTAGGCCCTGCTGACCTGCACTGATTTCACCCGGCGCGCATCTGCGCTCAACACCTTGAAGGTGAGCTGCCCTTCCTGCAGGGTTGCGCCGGTTTCCGGCACCTTACCCAGGCGGAGGATCAGGAGGCCGCCAATGGATTCATACGGTCCTTCAGGCATATCCAGGCCAAAATGCTGCTCCACCTCTTCCACGTCCACTTTGGCGTCCACAACAATGGTGTGGTCGTCCACCACTTTCAGCTCGCTTTCGTCGTTATCGTATTCATCATCGATATCGCCGACGATTTCCTCGATTACATCTTCAAGGGTAATCAGGCCGCGCACACCGCCGAACTCGTCGGTGACAATGGCCATGTGGTTCTTGTTGGTCTGGAATTCTCGCAACAGCTCAGTAATGGGCTTGGATTCGGGAATAAGGGGCAGCGGCTTGATCAGTGCCTCGATGTCTTTGGGCCCTTCACCAGTGCAACCGCATACCCGAAGCAGATCCTTGGCGTGCAGGACGCCCAGAATATGATCAAGGGTGTCTTTGTAGACGGGGATGCGGGTATAGCCTTCTTCCGTAATCAGGCGGATGAGTTCGGCAATGGGCGTGTTACGCTCGGCAGCGACGATTTCTGCCGAGGGCGTCATGATTTCGGAGGTGCGGGTTTCGCGGAAGTTGAAAATGGAGGTGATGAGTTTTTCTTCGTGCACGCTGATCAGGCCCTGCTCCTCACCTTCCTCCAGCAGTTCCTGTATTTCCTGTTCCAGTTGTTCGGTGGTGTCGGGCCCGCCGCGCAGCCCGAACATAGTGCGAACCTTGTCGATCAGGGATCTGCCGCCGGCATCGTCCTCAAGGGCAGGCTCTTGCGGTGAGGGCGGTTCTTCTTTCTCCATGTACAGTGGACTCCAGATAAATAGTATAAAGCGGAAGACGCTGTTTTACAGCCGGGCAGCATACGGTAAGAAAACACCATTGCTCGGGTAGCCATGGCGGCTTGTTTGTCGTGCAATAGTTTAGTTGCTGATGCAGAGGCAGAGAAAAGCAGCGCCTATGATGCAAAAAATACATGTTTTTGCACTATGGGTGCTTGCCGGAAAAAAATCAAGCAGGAATACAGAAAAGAAACCCTGCGGCGCGCAGTTGGGAACGGGCGCAAGGCTCGCGCAGTCCATTTGCAGCAGGGGGATTCATCCTTGCACTGGCAGGTAGCTATCTGGTACTTGTGTGCAGAACAGTGGCGCAGATAGTGGCGCTTTTTCCTGTATTCATCCCCAGAGGATAGTCATGTCATTTCCGATTGATCTTTCCACCTTTCGTTCGCTTCGTTTCACCACCAGAGAAACCGCCCTGACCGCAGGAAAGCACGATGATCTGCACTATAATATTCAGCTTGTGCGGGACAGCCTGATTTTTTTCACCGCCCTGGCCAATACCAAGGGGCTGGGCGGCCATACCGGCGGCGCCTATGATATTATTCCCGAAACATTGATTGTGGATGCCTTTATCAAGGGTATGGATAATTGCTATCCGGTGCTTTTTGACGAGGCCGGCCACCGGGTAGCCATGCAGTACATCATGGCGGTCTTGAACGGGCATGCGCCGGTGCACTCGCTGCTGCATTACCGTGAATACGGCCATGGCCTCTATGGCCATCCCGAGCGGCACGAGGATTCGGGTATTTTCTTCAGCTCCGGCCGTCTGGGACATCTGTGGAGTTACGTCAACGGCGTGGCCGAGGCCAATCCGGATAAAAATGTGTTCCTCTTTGGCAGCGACGGCTCCCAACAGGAGGGCGACGATGCCGAGGCGGCCCGTTACGCTGTGGCCCGCGGTCTTAATGTGAAGCTCTTGCTTGACGACAACAATGTCACTATTGCCGGCCATCCGGATGTATACATGCGCGGTTTTGATCTGGAGCGCACCTTGGCCGGCCATGGTCTGACCACTCTGGTTTGTGATGGCGAGGAATTCCATACCCTGTATGCCTACATCCAGCAGGCGCTGGTCACGCCCGGGCCGGTGGCCCTGGTGATCAAGCGGCAGATGGCGCCAGGCGTTGCCGGTATTGAAGGTTCGCCCAAGGGCCATGACGTTATTGCCGTGGATTTTGCAGTGGACTACCTGCGCAATAAAGGCCATGCCGCGGCAGTGGAACTGCTGCAGCAAAAACCGGCCAAGACCGAGAAAATGACCTACCTGGGCAGCACAGAGGAAAGTGCCAAAAACCGGGATGAATTCGGCAAGATTGTAGTGGATTTGCTCAGTAAGGTGCAGAAACCCGAGGAAAAAGCGCTGGTGGTGGATTCGGATCTGGAAGGCTCCTGTGGCTTGCACCATATTCGCAAGGCCTTGCCAAATCTGTACGTGCACGGCGGCATCATGGAGCGAAACAACTTCTCGGTTGCCGCTGGTTTCGGCAGCGAACCGGGCCGTCAGGGCATCTTTGCCACCTTTGCTGCGTTCCAGGAAATGGTCATCTCTGAAATCACCATGGCCAGGCTCAACAAGGCCAATGTGCTTGCCCATTTCTCTCACTCCGGCGTGGATGAAATGGCAGACAACACCTGCCATTTTGGCATCAACAACTTCTTTGCCGATAATGGCCTGGCCGAAGGCGACACTACCCGCCTGTACTTCCCGGCCGATGCCCTGCAAATGCGTGCCATTCTGGAATCCATCTTCTGGAATCCCGGCCTGCGCTTTGTCTACTCCACCCGTTCCGCCACTCCTTTTATTCTCAATGAGAAGGGCGAACGGTTTTTTGGAGAAGGATACCGCTTTTCACCTGATCAGGATGAACTCATTCGGGAAGGCAGGGATGGCTATATCGTTTCCTACGGCGAAATGCTGTACCGGGCCCTGCACGTGGTAAAAGAGCTGAGGGCGGAAGGCATCTCCCTTGGCCTGGTAAATAAACCTGTGCTTAATATAGCAGATGAGAACATGCTGGCCCGTTTGGGTGCAAGCCCGGCGGTTCTGGTGGTGGAATCCCAGAATGTGAAAACAGGCTTGGGTGTCCGCCTTGGCACTTGGCTGCTCGAACGCGGTTATGCGCCCAGGTACGGCTACATAGGTTCCTGGAAAGAAGGCGCAGGCGGTCTGGGCGAGCAGGTAGCGCATCAGGGCCTTGGGCCAGAAGGCATCCGCGAGCAGGTGAAGCGCATGCTGGGCCGTGGGAAATAGGGTGTTCTTCTTATTGTGGACATTCTGCCAGACTGGTAGGTTAAGTTTATTATGTTGGAAAAAGACGTACATCACTCACCAGTAGGAGGAGACAGCTATGGAAGAAAATAAGAACGCTTCGGCCTTTACCCTGACCGAACTGCCTTTCCCCGAAGATGCGCTTGAACCCGTTATTTCGGCGAAGACCCTTGGTTTTCACCATGGCAAGCATCACAAGGCCTATGTGGATAATCTCAACAAGCTCATTGAAGGAACCGAGCTTGCCGGTAAATCTCTGGAAGAGATCATCAAGGCAACGGCAGGCAAATCAGACAAGGCCGGCATTTTCAACAACGCTGCCCAGGTATGGAACCATACTTTTTACTGGAACAGTCTGAAAAAAGGCGGTGGCGGTGAACCGCCCGCAGAACTGAAAAAGAAGTTGGAGGCCGCCTTCAAGAGTTTTGACGAATTTAAAAAGGAATTTGCCAATGCAGCCACCACCCAGTTCGGCAGCGGCTGGGCCTGGCTGGTTGCAGATGGGGATGCCTTGAAAATCGTCAAGACCGGTAATGCCGAGGTGCCTTTAACCTCTGGTTTGAAGCCGCTGCTCACCATCGATGTCTGGGAGCATGCCTACTATCTGGACTATCAGAACCGCCGCCCGGATTACGCCAACGCGGTTATCGACAAACTCCTGAACTGGGATTTTGCCGTGAAAAACCTCGGCTGATATAGGTGTAGCCGGTTCTGAGGGGGAGTTTTCACGGTAGACAAAAACGGTTCAGCTCCACCTTTTGATATTCTTTGAAACTGAGTCCGGTCAGGCGCTATTGCCTGACCGGATTTTTTATTCATGGTGGTGAAGCCAGGCTGTTCCAAGATAGGATGATGATCCTTCCCGTTATGAGTGGACATCTGGTTAAGCATGTTGAAGTGCTTCAAACGCCATGGGGCTGATGGAGCCATTTGCACTATGGCGGCGGCTACGGTTGTAGTCAACTTCAATATATTCAAACACCGTGTGGAGCATCTCTTCGCGAGTGGCAAACCGTTCACCGTGGATGGCCTCCACCTTCAAGCTGTGAAAGAAGCTTTCAGCGCAGGCATTGTCGTAGCAGTTGCCCTTGCCGCTCATGCTGCAGACCAACTGGTATTTGTCATGAGATTCTGGTATGCGCCAGAACAATACTGGCTGCCGCGATCTGAATGCAGCATGACTCCTTTGGGCATTTCCCGCCGCCAGAGCGCCATCTGCAAGGCCTCACACAAGCTCAGCCGTCATTCGTTCAGCCATGGCCCAGCCAACAACCAGCGGTGAAAACAGATCAATTATCACCGCAAGGTACAACCAGCCTTCATCTGTCCAGAGATAGGTTATGTCGCTGACCCATTTTTGGTTTGGAGCCTCGGCGTTGAAGTTCTGCGCAAGCAGGTTTGGCGCAACTGGAAGATCGTGCTTCGAGTTTGTTGTCGCCTTGTATTTCCTTGCTGTCCTGGCCCGCAGGTTTTGCCGCCGCATGCTGGCTGCCACGGTTTTGCGGTCATACACGTGGCCCTGATCAAGTAGTTTACGAAACAGGCGAGGCGAACCGGCCCGCATTTTCTGGGCAGCAAAGGCATCAGCAACAAGCTTGTCAAGAACCATGCGCTCTTGCTGCCGCTTTGTTGGCTGGTCTCTCCGCTGTCGAAAGCGGTAGAATCCGCTGCGGGAGACGCCCAGCACGCGGCTCATGGAAGTAATCTTGAATTCGCCTGAATGGTCCTGCATAAAGGCGTACTTCACTTCAGGCTTCTCGCGAAGTACGCTGCCGCCTTTTTTACGATGGCCAGCTCCTCATTTTGTTCTGCCAGCTGGCGCTTGAGGCGGGCATTTTCCACCAGAAGCCGCTCTTCCACGGCGCTTTTGTCTTGTGAAAGGCGCGCCTTGCTCCTCCAGTTATACAGTTGGCTTTCATGCAGTCCCAATTGCCTGGCTGCTGCCGCAACACCAAGCTTTTCTGCCAGGGCCAGTGATTCATCCTTGTACTGCTGTGAATACCTTTGCCTGCTCTTGCCTGATTTTGTTTTCGTTGTCATCGAACACCTCCGTTAAGGGAATATACTCGCTTAACGAAATGTCCTCAAACAACGGGAAGGATCATCACTCTGAAAAGTAGAGGCTATGCAGCCATTCTCAGTTTTTGTTTTGGCGTGATGCCGCCAATGCCCATATTGGGCCGATCGTTGTTGTAGGTCCAAAG
>CAZEIT010000127.1:0-6394 GCA_964512515.1 uncultured Desulfobulbus sp. | reverse complement strand
TACCTCCCTTTGTTTTGATTAACCTTCACACCATGATCAAAACCGGTAACCCTCAGTTTGACAACTGAGGTGTCAGATTAAATCGTAACTACTACACTCATTTCCTTGCCAGAGAGCCCCTGCCCGCCTTATCCACATGGTTCGATACGCGAATATGGGATCATTCTCCCACCTCTTTGCTCAGGCTATTATTCCATTTCCACATCAAAACCCTGCCGGAGTTGGCTCTAGCAAATGTTTGCGGGACGTAGTTCTATGCCCACCTGCGTCGTATTGCCTTCGCCTCCTTGGCATATTTACGTTGATCTAGAAATGGGATAAGAACCAAATTTCTTAGGAGTCGGGAAGAATATAGATAAAACCTCCATCGGCAAAAACGGCCGCATGATACCGCTATATGGAGCAGCACAATGAAAAGACAGGCAAAAATCTGGATGCGCTGGGCCAACATTTGCCTGCGTACTCTGCATATAGCGCTTGCCGCAGTTGTGTTTGGTGGGGTGATCCTGCAAGAGCAATATGCCGCCTTTCGAAACTGGCACCATGGCGCAATTTTAAGCGGCCTTACTTTGCTGGCGCTGGAGTGGGGCCACGACCGCTGCTGGCCGCACCGGGGCAAGGGCGTACTTGTACAGGCGCACATCCTTTTTGGCGTGATCCTGCATTTCTGGCCGGAGCAGCAAGTGATTTTGCTGTGGCTGGTTATGCTCAGCGGCTGTATCGGCAGCCACATGCCTCGCCGTTTCCGCCACTGGTCCTGGAAGGATGGATGGGAACAGCGGGAAGGACGCAGGTAGGTTTTTTATTCCACTTCCAGATCAAAACGCTATCTGTGTCGGCTCTGAAAAATGCTTCTTAGAGCTTCCATAAATACGCCTGCGTCGCATTTCCTTCGGTTCTTTGACACATTTCTGTTGATCGGAACGGGAATTTTTTTAACGCAGGCCTTGCACTCAAACCGCAGAACAACGCCCTTTGTCCTGTTCAGGGATACGCGCAAATCCGGTTGGCATTGGCTTGGCAGGCCAACAGCCTTACCGTCAAATACAACTTCCACGTCAGGCAGGCAGGCTTGACAAAAAGAGCAAATACACGTCATTGTTACTTGTCTGCGAAAAATCCTGGATTCTGGATTGTGACTGCACAATCCGCAAACGAACATGCAGGCCGCTTCAGGCCCGCACATAACCGAAAGGAGATCACCATGCATCTGAAAAAACCACTTATTCTTACCGCCCTCGTCCTGGCCCTGGCCGTCGCGCCGCTCCACGCTGCCGACAAGACCATCACCATGTCCACCACCACCAGCACCCGTGATTCCGGCCTCCTGGATATACTCTTGCCAGCCCTGAAGAAGGATACCGGCATTGACGTGAAGGTAATCGCCAAGGGCACTGGCGCGGCCATCCGCGATGGTGTGGACGGCAATGTGGACGCCATTTTCGTGCACGACACTCCCCGTGAAGAAGCCTTTGTTGCCGATGGTTACGGCACCAAGCGCTACGCCATCATGCACAACGACTTCGTCCTTGTCGGCCCTGCAAGCGACAAGGCAGGCATTAATGGCAGCAATGCCGCGGAAGCCCTGAAAAAAATAGCCGCAGCCAAGGCTGCCTTTATCTCGCGCGGGGATGATTCCGGCACCCATGCCAAGGAGCAGGAGTTGTGGAAGGCGACCGGTCTGAAACTGGAAGAAGGCAGCTCCTCCATGGAAAAAGACGGTAAAACCATTACCATCAAGGCGCTGCATCCAGCCGACAGCTCTGCCTGGTATCTCTCCGTGGGGCAAGGCATGGGAGCAGTGCTCACCATGGCCGATGAAAAACAGGCCTACACCCTGGCCGATCGTGGCACCTATATCCAGTATAAGTATGGACGCGAGGTGCCGGTCCAGCTTGACATTCTTTCGGAAGGCGGGGCCGATCTTGCCAACCCCTACGGCTTTATTCCGGTAAGCCAGGGCAAACACCCCCAGGCCAAGACCGCACTGGCCGAGGAAATGGCCCAGTGGCTGGTTTCTGCCAAGGGACAGGATCTGATTGCCGCCTACCAGCTCCATGGCAAGCAGCTCTTCTTCCCGGATGCGAAATAGACATACCCTGTTTGACTCCCCGGAGCGGTCAGGCACATGCCCGGCCGCTCCGCTGCGTTTTTTCTGACCGCGGCTTTTCATGTCCTTTTTTAGCCAAAGCTTTGCCGCCGCCATGGAGCTTATCTGGCGGCTTGACGCGGAACTGCTCAACATTGTGCTCGTTTCGCTTTCGGTAAGCGGATTGGCCACGGCAGCGGCTTCACTGGTGGGCATTCCCGCCGGTTTTTTTCTGGCCTACAGCCGTCTGCCGGGTCAGCGCATCTATATTACTCTGCTCAATACCCTGCTTGCCCTGCCCACGGTGGTGATCGGCCTTTTCGTGTACATGTTCATCTCCAGGCGCGGAGTTTTCGGCTCCCTTGGCCTGCTCTACACGCAAAAGGCCATTATTATCGGCCAGTTCATCCTCATTGTGCCGCTTATTACCGCGCTCACCATTGCCGCTATAAGCCGGGTGGATGAACGTTACCGCAATACCGCCAAAACACTTGGCGCCAATGCCTGGCAAACCGCGTTGGTGGTGCTGCGTGAAGCGCGTTTTGGCATTGCTGCAGCAGTGATCTCCGCCTTTGGCCGCGTTATTTCTGAGATCGGTATTTCCATGATGCTGGGCGGCAATATCAAGGGCTATACCCGCACCATGACCACGGCCATGGCCCTGGAATACGACAAGGGCTCCTTTACCTTGGCCATTGCCCTTGGCCTGGTGCTGATGACCTTAAGCCTGCTGGTGAATATTGTCTTTCAGCTCGTGCAGGGCAGGAGCAGGACCTGATGAGCGCCTTGTACGAACTGAAGGGGATCAGCCAACGCTATCATGGTCGCACCGTGCTGGATATTGCAAACCTGCGCCTGGAGCCGGGCCGTATCTACGCCCTGACCGGCCCTAACGGAGCAGGCAAGAGCACCCTGTTGCGGCTGCTCGCCTTTTTGGAGGCGCCGGCAGCAGGCGCTCTCTTGTTCCAGGATGAGCCGGTGCGCTTTACTTCGAGCCGCTCCCTTTTAGCCCTGCGCCGCAGGGTAGTGCTGGTGGATCAGCATCCAGTAGTCTTTTCAACCACAGTGGCCAAAAACATTGAATTTGGCCTGAAAATCAGAAAAACTCCAAAAGATGAACGCACGCGCTTGGTCAATGCGGTACTGGAGACCGTTGGCCTGAGCCAATACTGCCATGGCCCGGCCAGAGAGCTTTCCGGTGGCGAAACCCAGCGGTTGGCCCTGGCTCGCGCCTTGGCCATCCAACCTGAGGTACTGCTCTGCGATGAGCCAACCGCCAATGTGGATGTGGCTAATCAGAAAATTATTCTGGCTGTGCTCGCCCAGTTGAACCGAGACCATGGCATTTCCATTCTCTTTACCACCCATGATGCAAAGCAGGCCGACACCTTGGCGCATCAGCGCCTGCACCTGGAGCAGGGTATTTTAGGTGGTGATTTCCCGTTGTAATGCCAGTTCCTGCCTGCATAAAGTTGTTTTACCAGATCAAAAAAGCTATCAAGCGGGTAAGACAAATGCTCGCAGACACACATAAAGGTACGCCCTGTAAGCATCTGCCCAAACCGACACCGATTGGGCTTTGATATAGAAATGAAATAACCCTTTTCTCCTGAGTTGACTCCTATGCACCGCTTGATTTTTTTCTGTCTCTTTAGCAGCTTCTTCACTGCCTGCGCGCTCCAGCCAATGTTCGCATCTTCTGCCCTGGCCGCAGGCAAAACTGCGACAATGACGCCGCAGACGCCCGAGCCCAAGCGTTTTGTCGTGCGCGGCAACATCCTCAAAGATTTGCAGCACCCAAACAGTCCGGTCTTTTTCCGCGGCATGGGGTATTCCCCCTTCCTGATTGGCGAAACCCCACTCACCGGGGCAGACCCTAAAGATGATGGCCGCTTTGCCCTGCATTTGCCCATGATGCGGGAGCTGGGCATCAACTATCTCCATGTTTTCCCGCGCCACATGCCTGCGGGTTTTTTTGAGACCCTGGATAAGGAAGACCTTGTTTATGGGCAGGATATCTGGCTCTTTCCCTACGAACCCGACTTTCTTGATCCTGGCTATCAGGCCCGCCAGCTTGCGGTCATCAAGGAAGTTATCGACCATACCTACAAAGTTGGCCGGCCAGACCGGTTGGTGCTCTTCTCCATTGGTGATGAACTGCAGGCGGCTTCTGTCACCAGCACCAATGCCGCCCACCCGGATGTGACCGAATATGTGGGTAAACATGTGGTGGTGCGCAACCGCACCGCCTCAGAGGTGGCCATGGCCAAGCTGATGGACGAGGCCATGGACTACGAGTTGAGCCGTTATGGTCAGCGCCACCTGTACTGCCACACCAGCTGGACCCATATCGGCCCCATCAGCGACCGGCCCGACCTGGAGGTGCGGCCCGAAGACGCCCTAATGCCAGACATGGGTGATCTCATCTGCATGAATATCTACACCTATGCCAATGCGGTGCGCAGCTCCGGCCCTGGCCGCAGTACTGGCACCAGCTACCAGGGCTACCTGGAGCAACTGGCCTGGGAATCCTACAAACCGATTCTGATCACCCAGGTGGGCATGTCCACCTCGCCGGTGGAGCCCAAGGCATGGGTGCCTGGTTTTGGCGGCCACAGCACCGACACCGTGGCTACCACCTTTGAACAAATCTGGAAGGATCTGAGCAGCGCCCAGGGCAGAGACCGTTTTTACGGCCTGGTATTTTTTGAATGGCAGGATGAGTGGTGGAAGAGCGGAGAAACCGAAGATGATGCCTTTCACCACGCCGAAGAAGACCCGGAAGAGTGGTTTGGCATCTATGAGCTGGGGCCAGAGAACCGCCTGATCCCCAAGGGCAGGATTCCTGAAACTATCAAACGGCTTTTTACCAAGCCTTGAAGGAAGCAAGCATGACTACTAATCCTGTAACTCCTGCAAGGCCAGGGGCGAGTCAGGCTGAGGCTGCGCAGTTTTGCCTGAACCTGCCCGGCTGGGCCATTGAGGAAATGGCGGCCCTGCCTGCATATCTGCCAAGGATGGAAGAACGCATGGCCGCTGTGATCCGTTTTGCCCGCCTCAACACGCAGCAAGCTACGGGCGGCCCCTTTGCCGCCGGCGTCTTTGAACGGGATAGCGGCAAGTTGATCGTTCTGGCAGTTAACCGGGTAGTGCCGCTCAGATGTTCCTGCGCCCATGCCGAGGTGATGGCCATCTCCCTTGCCCAACAGCGGCTTGGCTGCTTTGATCTGGGCGCACCCGGCCAGCCTGCGCATGAGCTGGTGGTCAACTGGATGCCCTGTGCCATGTGTTTTGGCGCAGTGCTGTGGTCAGGTATTCGTTCGCTGGTGGTGGCAGGTCATGGTTCGGAAATGGAGGCTATCACCGGCTTTGATGAAGGCCCGCTTCCCCCTGCCTGGCAGGAGGAATTGCAGCGTCGGGGCATCAGTTTTCACTCGACTGTACTGCGGGATGAATCCCTTGCCGCCTTCCGCGAGTTTGCCGTTAGCGGGGCGATGGTCTATAACGCCCGCCAAGGCTGATTCGTTCAATAACCAGCACCCACCCGCAGCACGGCTGCTTAGGGTTTTTTGAAGTAGGCTGGTTCGTTGCCCGCCTTCCATTTGATGTTGCAGCCCACACTCGCCTTTTGCTCGCTGCTGATAGCCCGACCGGCCAGGAGCCCATCCAGAGCCTGGCGCAAATCTGCACCTGTCACCGGGATGTTCTTATTGGGCCGGGCCTCATCTAACTGACCACGATAAACCAGCTTAAACTCTTTATCGAAGAGGTAGATATCCGGTGTACAGGCCGCCTGATAGGCCTTAGCCACCTCCTGGCTTTCATCGTAGAGGTAAGGGAAAGGATAGCCCACACGCTCGGCCTCTTTTTTCATCGCTTCAGGACCGTCTTCGGGGCGGATGCTGACATCGTTTGCACTGATAGCGGCCATGGCGATCCCCCTGTGCATATAATCCCGGCCAATGGCGCTGAGTTCGACCTGGATCAATTTCACATAAGGACAATGGTTGCAGATAAAGAACAGCAACACACCTTTCGCACCTTTGAAATCCTGCAGTCTCACCTCGTTACCAGTCACGGTGTCGGGCAGGGAAAAGTCCGGTGCGCAGGAGCCCAGAGGTAATTGAGTTGAAGCGGTCAATGCCATAGTGTTCCTCCTGTTACAAAATACTGGGGCCAAGCCGTGCGAGTGAAGCCGCGACTTGCGAAAAAGATATCGGTTGTCATATTGGAAGTACTAATTTTTCAGCCAGAGCTTGCGCCGAACGAGCGCGGGTAGTAATGTTTTTTAAGATCAGTGCTGTT
>CAZEIT010000126.1:0-6397 GCA_964512515.1 uncultured Desulfobulbus sp. | reverse complement strand
CGGCAAAGGAGAGAATATGCTCCGCGCCTTCAGAATGGGTTTTGGAATGGGTGAATTTGCCCGGCAAAACGCGGACAATGTCCGCAGCCACGCTGGGCTTTTCCGCGATGATTAATGTTTTTCCCATATCGCTGCTTAGCCGATATGGCCCAGCAAGAATTCCTTAAGATGCCCATGCCAGCGCTCTGGCTGCTCCAGATAGCAGGGGTGCGGTGCTTGCGGATATATTTCCACCCGGATATTGGGCAGTTTTTCCATCAGCACCTCACTCAGCTCAGGCGGTGAAATCTGGTCGGCCTCGCCCCAGACCGCCAAGGTGGGTGCAGCAATACGCTCAAGCCCTTCCCTGTTTTCCGCGACCCCAACCGGTCCGGCCAAAACCAAGGCGCTGACCAGTTCCGGATGCTTGATGGCAAACTCCATGGCAATGCGGCCACCCATGGAGGGGCCGATCAGGGCGGCCTTCTTCAGGTTGAGACTGCTGAACAATACCCTCAACACCGTATCCGGCGCGCTGTCGCAGGCAGGGCTTTCGCCAAAACCGGGCATATCCACGGCAAGCACATGCAGGCCCATATCAGCCAGTACCTGCATGGTGCCCAAGTCGCGCCAGGTGGCGGCCTTGAATTTCATACCATGCAGAAGCACCACTGTAGCAGCACTGGCATTCCCTGCTTCAAGCACATGTACTGTGCAGGCACCAATGCTGAGCTTTTTCGATTGAACTGCAAACATCTCACATCTCCGATCTAAAGTATTGATTAGGCCAAAAGACATAAACGTACCGCCAGGCTTTGTCAACCAGCGGCACCGCCCTGCCCTTGCCTGGCTCACGGAGCAGGAGAGCCCGCCGCGCCAGCGTTAAGCAGGGAAGGATCAATGGCGCGCAGGGCCTGTTCGACACTGGCCAGATTGCGCTCCACCTTGCTGTTCAGCCCGGCCTGCGGATACTTAACCGGAATGTCACGCAGCAGTTGGCGCGAGGCCAAAAGCAGTTTTTTACGGCTTTCCAGATCAGAGGTCTGGGTGGCGCGCACAAACAGCTCCGCTGCCTTTTGCCGGTTATTTTCACCTGCCAGAGTGGCAGTATCGTTAATGCGCTGGCGTGCCTGGCCATCAAAGCTGCCGCCCAAAAGGGTGGCAAAGGTCTGCATGGCCTGATCATATTCCTTAGCCGCCATCTGGGCAACACCACGATCATACTGCTCCTTCAGGGCCTGATCGCGGGCCGCGACCTGTTCAGGGCTGAGCGGGGCTGCTTCAACACCCACAGTTGCTGAAGGCGCGCCTGTGGCAGGAACACCTACCGGATCAGTACCTGGCTGAGGCGGAGCCGTAGCTGCAGCCCCAGTCTGCTGTTCAACCCGCTTAAGACCGCGATTCAGCCAGGCTTCGGCCTGATCTCTCGTATTCTTGTGGATGGCGTTGACATTGGCCACCAGGCGGGATGCCGGATAGCTGCTCAAAAACTGCTCGGCCTGTTCGGCCACCGCATAGCCGTCGCGGCTGGGGCTGTAGGCCAGGTAGTTGCGCACCAGGGTGGCGTAGGCAGTAAGCTCATCGGCTGTGGCAGTCTGCTGCTGCAGCACGGCAAGCTGGCGCTGCGACCAGGAATCGCTCTGATTGCCCGGCAGACGCACCAGCCGGTTATAGCGCTCCTGTGCGGCCTGGTAGTTGCCCCCGCTAAAGGAAATATCGCCCAGGGCACGCAGCACCTCCGGCGCAAGTGGATCGCCTCCCTGCCGGCTCAGTTGCTCATCCAGAGACAAAAGTACCCGCTCTGCCTCCTCCAACTGATAGTTTTTCAACAGGGCCTGACTGTACTGCCAGATGGTGGCCGGGGCCGGCTGCTGGCCAAGGCCGCTCCACTGCTGATTGTACAGGGTGATAACACGGGTATAATCACCGGCGCTGAAGGCCTCCTGAATCTGCGGATCAGGCGCGGCATAGGCCGGAGGCGGGGGGGGCAGTGGTTGGGAGGTCACAGGCGGCGTGGCAGCGCCCTGGCCGCTTTTCATATCCGCCAGCAGGCGGCCACAGCCGCCTTCCAGAAACTGCATGTCCTGCTGGTTTACCTTCAAAAGAGTGTCGCTGGCCAGTTCCTGGGCCGTTTCCAGATCGGTTTCCTGCAGAAGCTTTTTCTGCAGGGCGTCATAATTGGTGAGGATGTCCAACAGCTCGGACTTACAGGCACTCAAACGCCCCATCTGCTCATGGGGAATCATCATGGACGAGGGGCTGTTTTCAATATCTTTGATCTCGCCAAGCCTCTCCTCATAGGAACGGATACGGGAACTGATGGTATTCAGGGCAGGCTGAATCAGAGCAGGCCGGGTAATCTCCGGGCGCGGTGCATTAGCGCCGGGATCCATCGGGGCCTTCTGCACCACGCGGCTGCCAGATGAACTGGCACAACCCGAAACGATCAGCGCGCCCAATGCTGCCGCGCAGAACAACCTGAAACCACTATGCATTTCTTCTCTTTCCATGCCACAACCTTTTTTGTGGATTTTGATGCGGATACTGTCCATGCAGCACTCCTATGCACGCATGGCTGCGCACAACTTTATATTTTATTCGCCTCTTGGCCAAAGGACAAGCTCTAAGCCGAAATGCAGGCAAGCGTCCAGACATAAAGTGCGTATCTATGCCACTGCAGCTCGCATTGTCAGTGCGATATTCCAGTTCCAGATCAGCGGGAATGCATCAAGAGGGCGAGGCGAATGCGACGCAGGCATGCATACAGATACATCCTGCGGGCCATTGCCAGAGCCGATACAGGTACCACTTTGATATGGAATTGAAACTATTTCTTCTCAAACAGATGCAGATACTCGCCCAACCCCTCTTCCTCAAGCTGGTCTTTAGGCACAAAGCGAAGGGCCGCTGAATTGATGCAGTAACGCTGGCCAGTGGGCACAGGGCCATCATCAAAGACATGACCCAGGTGCGAATTGCCCTTACTGCTGCGCACCTCGGTACGCTGCATACCATGGCTGCTGTCTTTTCTCTCGCTGATTGCCTGCGTGCTGAGCGGCTTAGTGAAGCTGGGCCATCCACTGCTGGAATCAAACTTGTCTGTTGAGCTGAAAAGCGGCTCACCAGTAACTACATCCACATAAATGCCTTCGCTCTTATTATTCCAATAGGCATTATTGAAGGGTGGCTCCGTGCCGTTTTCCTGGGTCACCTGATACTGCAACGGCGTCAGCCGTGCCTTCAGATCAGCGGCTGTGGCCGTTTCCTTCGTGCCACTCTTAGCGTCTGCCTGCCACTCTGCCCAGGTTTGCTTGAGAAAGGCCTCGCGACCAGAACCCTGGCGATAACGCTGGTAATGGCCGGGATTTTTCCTGTAAAAGCCCTGGTGATACTCCTCGGCAGGATAAAAGGGCGCTGCAGGTACAATGGCGGTTACCACTGGCCGCGTAAAAATGCCGCTTTCCTCCAGCTCTTTTTTGGACTGCTCCGCCTGCTTACGCTCATCCTCATTCGCATAAAATATGGCACTGGTATAGCCATGGCCGCGATCAGCAAACTGGCCGCTCGCATCAGTCGGGTCAATCTGCTGCCAATAGGTTTGCAGGAGCTCTCTGAAGCTGATCAGTTGCGGATTGTAGACAATCTGCACCACCTCGATGTGACCGCCCTTACTGTAATTTTCATAGGTTGGATTCTGAGTGCTGCCGCCCGCATAGCCGGGCGTGACCGATAAGACCCCCTCAAGTTTGTCAAAGGGTGATTCCATACACCAAAAACAGCCGCCCGCAAACATGGCCCTGGCCTCACTGGCCGCTCCTGCGCCCTGGGGCCCGAGCACAAAGGCTCCGGCTGACAAAAACAAAAAAAATCTGCTTAACCCGCCTAAGCAACCTATACGCTGAAAAGAAAACATAGCCTCCTCCTTGCCGCACGCTCCGGCAGTAATCATCAACTATTTTGGCTTCGTGCGGAAAAGGTAGATCATCTTGCCGCACCTGTCAGCCCGGTCGCCCGGCAATAACCTATTCCCCCTTTCTGTGGCAGAAGAGGCAGCGATGCGGCGGGGGGTGATCTTCTGGCAGGGGATTACTCATGCCGGGGCCATGGCAGGCGGCGCACTGCTTCTCAGCTTCCTTGCGCGGCGTAGCAAAAAAGGGGGCATGCTCGCTGTCATTGGGAAGCGGTGGCGTGGCCACCGGCGGGGCCTGCCATAAAAAAAGAAAAACACCACCGCAAACCAACACAAAAATCAGGTTGAAGAGCCAGATCTTTTTTCTCTTGCCAGCCTGTTTAGTCATGTAGCTCCAGTCATTTCTTTTTCAGATAAAAAACAGGGATGGCCTCAGCCATCGTGCGTCACAGCCATTTCCAGACTGCGAAAATCAATGGCGCGCACACGCAGCAACAACAAAAACAGCTCTGCCAGCGCAAGGGGCAGGATGCGGCCTTTCCCGACCAGACCAGCCAAGGTTTTGTGCTGCTTGTGCCTTTTAACAAGCGCATGAAACGCTTCCAGATCAGGTGCCTGGTGGGGAGTTGAAAGAATCATCGCAGCCACGGCCTCACCGCTGCACACAGCAGGATAGATGCCCTCTCCGGTCAGGGCCGAACTGAGTCCGGCGGCATCACCCACCAGCCATCTGCGACCAAAGTGCAGACCCTGAAAATCATAGTTGACCCAGCCGGCCTGAATGGGAACGTCCTGCAGGTCGATGCCCTGGCCTGCAGCCCAAAATTGTAGATTTTTTTGCAGGGCCTTGGCATGTATCAGGCGTGCATCGCTGAAGGCCCCTACTGAGCAGAGCTCGGCATGGGGAAATATCCAGCCATAGCCCGAGACAAAGAGCCGGGAGTTGAGGTGCCATTCCATTTGCTCCCGCTCCATGGGCAGCATGGCGTTCAAACCAATGGACAGGCGCGACGAAAGCCCCAAGCCGCGTCGCACCAGCGATCGTGCGCCGTCAGCGCCCACCAGGTGCTCGCAAAAAAGCTCGCGCACCTTGCCTGCTGCATCGCGCAGCAAAAGGCCATGATCTGTCGGAGCCAAGGCATGAACGTTACTGCGCAGGATAGCGCCAGCCTCCTGCGCCTGCTGCACCATCCACTGTCCCAGCCGCTCGCGGCTGACCGTGGCGACCATGGCCTGTGGCTCTTTAATGCGTATCCCTTGCCAGGGGCTGCACAACTGCTGCAGAGAAAATGATCGTTCGATCAGAGATGGCGGCATGCGCGGGAGCAGGCCGCTTGCCGTGATGCCACCCGCGCAGACTTTGCGGCCAAAGCATGGTTTTCGCTCCACAAGCAGCACTTGCGCCCCAGCCCTTGCCAGAGCCCTGGCACAGGTCAGCCCGCCTGGGCCACCGCCAATGATGATGACATCCGCACGCTCCGGCAAGGCCACAGCCGTATCCATATCTCCGCAGGACTTGCTCACGACAAAAAACTCCGCTACATCCTTGTCTTGCTTGCTTTCATGCGCTGATTACGCTAGCCTCTGGCGCAGATTTTTCCGTTTATACTGCCTGCCTGCAACCTTGCTCCGGGCAAACAATCCCGCCGTCTGCCGTGCTGACAACCCGGCTGGCAAGAGCCTGACCAAGCACATTTTTCCTCATTTTAGGAGTGTTTACTTCAATGGCACATGGAGCCGATTCAGTCAAAAGCATATTGTACGCCCTAGGCGCAAATTCCGCCATTTTTTTAGCCAAACTCGCCGCTGCCCTCTATACCGGCTCCGGCGCAATGTTGGCGGAGGCTGTGCATTCGCTTGCCGATGCAGGCAACCAGGGGCTTTTGCTCTTTGGCCATAAGGTAGCCAAAAGTCCGCCTTCACCGGATTATCCGCTGGGCAGGGGCAAGGAGATTTACTTCTGGAGCTTTATTGTCGCGCTCATCCTCTTCAGCATGGGCGGGCTTTTTTCCATGTACGAAGGTTGGCACAAACTGCATGCAGCCGAGCCCCTCACCCGTCCCTATATTGCCCTTGGCGTGCTGATCTTTGCCATTGCCGCTGAATCGGTCTCTCTCTGGGGCTGCCTCAGGGAAGTCAACAAGGAACGAAGAGGCCGCAGTTACTACCGCTGGTTCCGCGAAACCCGCAATTCATCACTTCTCGTGGTTTTTGGCGAAGATATTGCCGCCCTGCTCGGCCTTGTTTTCGCGGCACTCGCCATCAGTGCCACCATGATAACCGGCAACCCGCTCTTTGATGCCCTGGGCACCATGGCCATTGGTGTGCTCCTGATACTGGTGGCCTTCTTTATTGGCCTTGAGGTCAAATCGCTTCTGGTGGGTCAGGGAGTTGATCCGGCCACCAAGGAAGAGATGCTGACCCTGCTGCAGAACCGGCCAGAGATCCATACCATCTACAACATGCTCACCCTGCAGATGGGTGATGATGTGGTGCTGGCGGTAAAGG
>CAZEIT010000125.1:4585-6411 GCA_964512515.1 uncultured Desulfobulbus sp. | reverse complement strand
CTGAACATATTCGCAGGCAAGGGATAGCGTCGCCGCAGCTTGTGCAACCACAGTTGCAAATTGGTCTTTTCTGTGAGCGCGCCTTGTTGCATGAGCGTATCCGCACCCGTACAGAGGCCATGATGCAGATGCCCTTTTGCCGGGAAGTAGAGGCACTGCTGGCAGCGGGATACAGTAGTACGCTACCTTCCATGCAGTCCTTGGGCTACCGCCACATGAACCGGTACCTGCAGGGCGAGTGGAGTCTTGAGGCGGCCTGTGAGGCCTTGGTCGTTGATACCAGGCGTTATGCCAAGCGCCAGTTAACCTGGTTTCGCGCCAGCAAGGATATTCACTGGTTTGACCGGGCGCAAGCAGAGGCTGCATTCCCGCTGATTGAGCAATTTTTACGGGCAAACCTTGCGGCGATAGTTGGCCCGGTTGCACAACACTGAGTTTTTATGGACTATTCCTACATCCCGCTCACAGAACCAGAGAAAGAGCAGGCCGGGCTGTTGGCCCAGGAGCTGCGTATTTCTCCGGTCATTGCCGAGATTCTGTACCGGCGTGGAGTCAGCAACCTGGAGGCCCTGCGGGAGTACCTGTACCCACAACTCGCCAATCTGCCCGATCCCTTCACCATGCTGGGCATGAAGGATGCGGTTACCAGAGTGGTGGAGGCGTGTCTTGCCGGCCATCCACTCTATATCCACGGTGACTATGATGTGGATGGCATCACGTCCACGGCATTGTTGCAAGCCTTTTTCACCGAAGCAGGGATCAAGTCTTCTTACTACATTCCCAAACGCACCGAGGAGCAGTACGGACTCTCGGAAAATTCGCTCAACAAGCTGCTGCACAGGGCCACTACCTCGGCCAGGCCGGTGCTTATCACCGTAGACTGTGGCATTTCGTCATTTGCCGAAGTATTGTTCGCCAAGGAGCAGTTCGGCTGTGATGTAATTATTACGGACCACCATCTTCCCGCGCCAAAGCTGCCAGAGGCTTTGGCCATTATCAATCCGAAACAGCCGGGTTGCGCTTTTTCCTTTCCCAACTTGGCCGGAGTAGGAGTGGCGTTCTTTTTTATTCTTGCCCTGCGACGAGCACTGGTTGAGGCTGGGGTGTTCCGTAAGGAAACCATGCCTAATCTAAAGAGCTATCTTGATCTGGTTGCACTGGGCACTATTGCCGATGTGGTGCCGCTGGTTGATGTGAACCGCACTCTGGTACGGGCAGGTTTGGAGGTACTGGCCACCAGAAAAAGGGTGGGCGTGTGTGCTTTGGTGGAAAACGGTAATGTCATGACTGCAGCCGTTACTGCAGAGGATGTATCCTTTCGCTTGGCGCCTCGCATCAATGCCTGCGGCAGGCTTGGGCAACCTGAGCTTGGCGTGCAGTTGCTGCTTGCACGAGATCACAAAAAGGCCAAGGATCTGGCCGCTGAACTGGAAAACCTGAACACCCAGCGCAAAGCGCTTGAAAACATCATTCTGCCCGAGATAGCAGCCGCATGCGCCAGCCAGGCAGAGCAGGGCAGGGCAGCTCTTGCCGTGTACAATGCGGATTGCCATCCCGGCATTCTGGGTATTTTGGCCTCGCGCATGGCGGAGCAGTTTAGCCGGCCGGTTATCCTCTTCACTGATGATCGTCTTGACAGTGATGGGCAGATTCTCAAAGGCTCGGGCCGCTCAGTGGCAGAGGTTAATCTTCATGAAGCTTTGGCGCAATGTCAGGAAGCGCTTGAGCAATTTGGCGGCCACCCTATGGCAGCCGGTCTCACGATCCATCTCAATCAATTAGAGACCTTTGCCAAGCTCTTCCATGAAAGCGTGCGACAGCAAATG
>CAZEIT010000125.1:0-4575 GCA_964512515.1 uncultured Desulfobulbus sp. | reverse complement strand
CCAAGACCTCAGCATGACTACATCTTGGTTGATTATCAACTGAAGGCCGAACACTTGCTTCATCACAACTTCTTCCAGGCCGTTCAACTAATGGAACCTTGCGGGGAAGGCAATCCTGAGCCAGTCTTCCTGATGCAGACGGAGCCTCTCCGTCAGGTGCGCACGGTAGGCAACGATGAGCATGTGGTCTTTCAGATACGGATTAACGGGCGTATGCTACCCGGGGTGGGCTTCAACCTGGCTCAGCAATACTCAGGTTTTCCTGGTAACGAAACCTCGATGGTTTTTAAATTGAGGCAGCGTTATGTTAATGGCAGGGAACACACTCAGATGCAGGTAATTGAATTTCTGCCCGATTAGTATAGAGTTGGGTATTGAATACAGGAACAGGAAAATCTTTACATAATATACATTATGCGACATTATAGATATTATTTATAGCCTTATTTTGCCTTCAAGATTGCCACAGGGATTTTTACGCTGTCGCCAAAAATATTTATCTGCCTGAACTTTCAACTAATTATGCCAGCCATGCAACGCAACCGCGACGTCTATCAGGAACCTCTCGTATCACGTTATACCAGCCCAGAAATGCAGCGGCTCTTTTCAGAACGCTACAAATTCACCAACTGGCGGCGTTGCTGGATCGCCCTGGCCGAGGCTCAGTATGAAATGGGACTCAAGGCTGTGAGCAGCGAGATGATCGCTGAGCTTAAGGCACATGCTAACGACATTAATTTTGAGGTTGCCGAGGCCAAGGAAAAGGAAATTCGACACGATGTCATGGCCCATGTTTTTGCCTATGGTCAACAGTGCCCCTTGGCAGAACCGATTATCCATTTGGGAGCCACCTCCCAATTTGTGGTCTGCAATACCGATCTTATCGTGCAGAAACAAGGCCTGAAACTGATTCAGGCGGCCCTGTTGCGCACCATTATGAATTTGTCTCGTTTTGCTCGTAAGTATGCGGCCTTACCCACTCTGGGCTATACCCACTACCAACCGGCCCAACCCACCACTGTGGGTAAGCGGACTACGCTCTATATACAGGATTTGCTGATGGATTTGGATTATATCTCTCATCTACACAATCAGGTTAAAGCGCGCGGCGCCAAGGGCACGGTGGGCACCCAAGCGACCTTTCTGGAACTCTTTGAAGGTGATCATAGCAAGGTGCGCGAGATGGACAACCGAGTCGCTCGTAAACTGGGCTTTGACACTACCTTTGCCGTTACTGGCCAAACCTATCCGCGCAAACTGGATATGAAAACAGCGGAAACCCTGGCGGGAATTGGCGCATCAGCACATAAATTTGCTGTTGATCTGCGCCTGCTCGCCAACCTGAAGGTGCAGGAAGAGCCGTTTGAAGAAAAGCAGGTTGGCAGCTCTGCCATGGCCTACAAGCGTAACCCCATGCGTTCTGAGCGCATGACTGGCTTGGCGAGAAAGCTGATGGGGCTGCCCGCTAATTTTGCCGCAACTGCAGGCAACCAGTGGTTTGAACGCACCCTGGATGATTCCGCAATTCGCAGGATGGATATTGCCCAGGCATTTTTACTCACTGATGCAGTGCTGCGTCTCTATATCAATATCAGCGAAAACATGGTGGTCTATCCCAAGCAAATTGAAAAACACCTGCAGGAAGAACTCCCTTTCATGGCCACTGAAAAAATTCTCATGGCCTGTGTGGAGCACGGTGAAAGTCGTCAGTCCATGCATGAGGTCATCAGGGAGCACTCCGTGGCTGCCGGCCTTGAAGTCAAAGAAAACGGTGGCAATAATGACCTGCTCAAGCGGTTGGGAGAGGATGCACGCATCCCCTTCTCCACTGCTGAACTGGAAGCGTTGCTGACCGATTATCAAAGCTTTACCGGCCGGGCCGAGGCTCAGACTGTGGAATTTTTGGAAGAAGTGGTGGAGCCAATCCTCAAGCAACATGCCGGGGAAGTGTCAACAACGGATATCTCTCTGCATGTGTAGCCAGACGGCTTTTCAAACGCAAAACACTGCCATCCGGATGGTATGTGTCTACTGCACCATTCGTCCGGCCCGTATCAGTTGGCTGCGCCATATTCTGGAGGGCTATGACGGTTTGGCCATGCTAAGCACAGTCTCAGCAGAAAAAGGCCTGATCCGCATCCAGACGCCCTGCTGCTCCTACATGGATCTGATGCTGCTCATGGAATCGCTTGCACCAATGCTTTCCCCCTACCCTGCCCGTCTTTAAAGAATGTTCTCAGATTTTTATCTTATTTTACTGATGTATGGATAAAATTGTTCATATTAAAACATTTGGCTGCCAAATGAATGAGCGGGACTCGGAAATTATGGGCCAGCTCCTCAGCCGTAGCGGCTACATCCGCAGCGACGAGCCTGAAGCAGCGGATCTCATCTTGGTCAATACCTGTAGTATCCGCGACAAGGCCGAACAAAAGGTGTACAGTCTGCTTGGCCAACTACGTGATCTTAAATCAAAAAAAAGTAATATCCGTATCGGTGTCTGCGGCTGTGTCGCCCAGCAGGAAGGCAGGAAGATTATTGAGCGCATGCCCCATGTAGATATGGTGATCGGCACCCAGCAACTCTACCAGCTCCCGGCCCTGCTTGCTCGTCTTGACACGGGTGAATTGCGCCAGGCCATAGCACTTGACCTTGACCCAGTATTTTCCATTCCACCGTTTCAACACCTGCTGCGCGACGATGATCTTCAAAAAAAGTCGGAATCGCACTCGTCTGTGCAGCGGTATGTGAATATCATGCAAGGCTGCAACAATTTTTGCAGTTACTGCGTGGTGCCCTATACTCGCGGCCGAGAAATCAGCAGACCCCTTGCCGATATTATGGAAGAGGCGCGTTTACTGGTAACGCAGGGGGTGAGGGAAATCACCCTGCTCGGGCAGAATGTCAATTCCTATGGCAAAACCAATGCCGTCGCACCGCAGGCTATCGCTTTTCCGGATCTCCTCCGTGCCGTAGCAGAGATTGATGGCCTCAAACGCCTGCGCTTTACCACATCACACCCCAAAGACTTGGATCTGGCCCTGATGCGCTGTTTTGCCGTACTGGAGATTTTGTGCCCGCATTTTCACCTGCCGGTGCAATCAGGCTCAAGCAAGGTACTGGCGCGCATGAACCGCGGTTATACTGCTGAGGCCTATCTTGCCAAAGTAGAACAACTGCGTGAGATCCGGCCAGATATTGCCTTGGCCACTGATTTTATTGTTGGTTTTCCAGGAGAAAGCGAAGAGGATTTTGCAGAGACCTTACAACTCCTTGAAACTGTGCAATTCCACAGCTCATTTTCCTTCAAATACTCAGACAGGCCACA
Source organism: uncultured Desulfobulbus sp. (assembly GCA_964512515.1). Taxonomy (GTDB): domain Bacteria; phylum Desulfobacterota; class Desulfobulbia; order Desulfobulbales; family Desulfobulbaceae; genus Desulfobulbus. The sequence continues at coordinate 1,247 of CAZEIT010000125.1, read as the reverse complement.
GGCGCGTTCCACCTCTTTTACTGATAAAATTGCAGAAGCGGTCAAGAGTGAGCGTTTAGCCCGCCTGCAAAGTCTACAGAATGAAATTAGTTTGCAGTGGAACAACAGCTTGATGCATGAGGAAGTTGAAGTGCTTGTTGAACAGGTGCAAGCTAAGAATGGGCGCGGCAGAAGCAGTGCCAATCAGGTTGTACATTTTCACCTGCTGGCAGACCATCCCCTACCCGTAGTTGGTGATCTCATTCAGGTGCGGATTGAGTATGCTGGCCCCCATTCCCTGCGGGGCGCGATGCTCACTTAACTGCTGTTATCAGTCCTTACCATTCCACATTATTCCATCTTGGATTCCACCATGATTGACCTGCACAGCCATACCTTTTTCAGTGACGGGGCCCTGGTGCCCTCAGAGCATGTGCGCCGCTTTGAACAACTGGGCTATGTCGCTATTGCCATTACCGACCATGCGGATGCATCTAATATCCACATTCTTATTCCCAATCTGCTCAAGGTGGCCAAGACGCTGAACACTGTCAACACCACCAAACTCATTGTTGGCGTGGAACTGACCCATGTGCCGCCGTCGCAGATCCGAGACTTGGCGGCAGAGTGCCGCGCCTTGGGAGCGCAGTTGATTGTTGTGCATGGAGAAACCCCGGTTGAACCGGTTGCGCCTGGCACCAACCGGGCCGCGCTGGAGGCGGATGTGGATCTACTTGCGCATCCGGGTTTTATAACACTAGAAGAAGCGGAACTTGCAGCCAGAAGACACATTCTCCTGGAACTGTCTGGCCGCAAAGGCCACAGCCTGACCAACGGCCATGTGGTGCAGGTGGCTCGGCACACCGGCGCACCTCTGGCCATCAATGCTGATGGCCATGCACCCGGAGATTTTCTCAGTGCTGCCATGGCGGAAAAAGTGGGCTTGGGCGCTGGCCTCACTAATGAAGAATATTTACAGGTCCGGGAGAATATGCGGGCTCTGGTTCAAAGGCTGTAGAAGGTGCGGTGTTTAGGATATTCAAGATGTGAAGATTTTGCCCTGAATAGCTCTGGAGGACACTGACGATAAACACTCGGTTCCTGGAATTATTGTTCAAAAAGTCGAATTGCGCAGCTAGCATGCCAGAAATCTCCGCTTTCTTTATTCCAGTTTCAAATCGAAGAATACATTAAGGTGCAAGTGGAAATGTAAGGCAGGCGTGTAATGGGAGGTGCATTCTGCGAGCATTCTTAGAAGCCACCACGGA
>CAZEIT010000124.1:3754-6412 GCA_964512515.1 uncultured Desulfobulbus sp. | reverse complement strand
GATAAATGCGCTTTTGAAAGACGATCCTTTGCACCGGGCCAACATGGGCAAAACCGGTTCCGCAAGCCGTCTGACTATGCGGTACAGCTGCGCGAAAAGCAGAAGGTAAAGCATATGTACGGCATGTTTGAGGCGCAGTTCCGCCGCTTCTTTGAGGAGGCAGAACGCGTGCGTGGTGTAACGGGTGAAACATTGCTCATTATGCTGGAGCGTCGCCTGGACAATGTCCTCTATCGTTTGGGCTTTGCCAGCTCTCGCACCCAGGGCAGGCAAATGGTGCGTCATAGCTTGGTTACGGTCAATGGTCGCAAGGTTAATATTCCTTCATTTCAGGTCAATCCAGGTGATGTCGTTGCCTTGAAGGAGAAGCAGCAGAAGAACGAACTTGTTGCTGATAATATGCAGGGGGCAGCTCGCAGGGGCGTTCCTTCCTGGCTTGAATTGGATGCAGCGGCCTTCAAAGGCATCGTCAAGGCAATGCCTAATCGTGACGAGATCACTATGCCCATTCAGGAACAGTTGATCGTCGAGTTGTATTCGAAGTAATCTTTACTGTCAGGATTTCATGGCCCAGGATATTCGGGATAGCAATCCCTTTTATAAAAATTGGCATAATCTGATTTCACCGGATTCTCTTGAGGTGAATGAAGAGACACTGACGGACAGCTATGGCAAATTTATTTGCCAGCCGCTGGAGCGAGGGTTTGCCACTACAATTGGCAACTCGCTACGGCGGATCATGCTTTCCTCCATCCGGGGTGCGGCGATAACCTCTGTACGCTTGAACGACGCGCTTCATGAGTTTACTTCCATTGATGGAGTGCATGAAGATGTAGCCGATATTATCCTTAATCTGAAGCAGGTCCGCGTGAAAATGAACACGCCGGAATTGCGTTCCGTGCTCATTGAAAAAAGCGGTCCGTGTGCTGTAACCGCTGCGGATATCAACGGTGGTACAGCGGTTGAAGTGATGAATCCGGGACAACATATTTGCACCATAACAGGCGACACGACATTCCGTGCTGAGTTGACCGTAGAATGGGGCAAAGGATATGTTACGGCCGAATTGAACAAGAAGGAAGGACAGCCCATTGGTGTCATTCCTGTTGATGCTGTTTTTTCGCCTATTGTTCGGGTGCAGTATACGGTCAGTCAGGCCCGTGTCGGCCAGCAGACCGATTACGATCGTCTGACCATGGAAGTTGAAACAGACGGGAGTGTCGCTCCTCGCAATGCGCTTGCCTATGCGGCCAAGATATTGAAAGAGCAGATGACGATTTTTATCAATTTTAATGAGGAAATCGCCAAGGCTCCGACCCGCCCGGAGGGCGAAGACGACGGGAGCAACTATCCAGCCTTTCTCGACAAAAATGTTGAAGATCTGGAGCTTTCGGTTCGTTCGGCAAACTGCCTAAAAAATGCGCAAATTCAGTATATTGGTCAGTTGGTCAACAAGACTGATGCGGAAATGCTTAAAACCAAGAACTTTGGCCGTAAGTCTTTGAATGAAATTAAAGCGCTGCTTGCAGAACACAATCTCACTCTGGGCATGAATTATTCCGGATGGGTTGCACCTGAAGAGCGCGACGAAGAGAATCAGGAATAGACGCACTGCGTGACGTATACCACAGCAGATAGAGGATTTTTGGCATGAGACATAGAAAGACAGGCCGTAAGTTGGGACGGGTTAGCTCCCACCGCGATGCTATGATGCGAAACATGGTAACCTCGGTTTTGGAGCATGAACGCATTGTGACTACGGTGCCAAAGGCAAAGGAAGCGCGCCGAGTGGTTGACCAGATGATTACCTTAGGAAAGCGCGGCGATCTACATGCACGCAGGCAGGCTATGTCGTATGTGCGTTCAAAGAGTGTGGTCGCCAAACTCTTTGATGAGTTGAGCACCCAGTATGCTGAGCGTCAGGGTGGTTATACCCGTATCGTCCGCACCGGGGTGCGTGCAGGAGATGCAGCACCGATGGCCATTCTTGAACTGGTTGATTATAAAGATGAACCGGTCATGAATGCCGAGGCTCAGTAACAGTAAGGCTTCAAAAAGTATCTGAATGGAAAGGCTGGTATGACTCATACCAGCCTTTTTTAATATCGGCACACTGCGTTTGCATACCCAATGATCGCCATGGACGAACCAAACAAAAGCCAGTGGCGGCAACTACACGCAAAAGACAGCTTCGCGTTTCACTGCCATTCTGAAGTTTCCTGCTTCCTCTTCTGCTGTTCCAATGTGCACCTGCTGCTTTATCCTTATGATATTCTGCGTTTAAAACAGCGGCTCGGCATGCGCTCTGGCGATTTCCTTGCACAGCATGTGGAACTCTGCGAGGGCAACCATCCCTTTTTTCCGGGCGTGAAGCTTCGGCTAAGGGAACAGAAGGGACACCCTTGCCCGTTTCTGGAGAACAAGGGTTGTGGCGTCTATCAGGATCGCCCCTCTGCATGCCGCACCTATCCATTGGAACGTGGAGTTGGAAAAGAAGACAAAGATTCAGGCCTGAGTGTTCGGTATTTTCTTACCAAACACCCATGGTGCAGAGGGCATGAAGAACACCATCACTACACCCTGCGGCAATGGGAGCGGGAGCAGGAGTTGCACGACTGGAACCTGTACAACGACTACTGGGCCGACCTGGATGCCTTT
>CAZEIT010000124.1:0-3744 GCA_964512515.1 uncultured Desulfobulbus sp. | reverse complement strand
GCCTTTTTTGCCGGCAATCCCTGGGCAGGTGAAGGAATGGCCGGGCCCATGCAGCAGTTGGCCTTCATGGTCTGCTACAATATAGACGTTTTTCGCGATTATACCGAGCAACATCGCTTACTGGAGCAATTCAGCATGAATAAGGTGGAGCGCCGCGCCATCAAGAGTAATGATGCTGCTTTGTTGATTTTTGGTTTCAAATGGATTGAATTTATACTGGGCGGCAGGAGACAACTCGTTGCCCACTGACTGGCACTCCGTGATAGCCACTATCCTGTCGTGCTTCATTCCCAGGCCGATTGGCTTGAGAAAATCTTGAAAGCAAGTTTTTGTTCTGGTAGTATACTATCTTTTTACAAACGTCGGCTGCCGCCAAAGCTGCCGGCCAATACACACGCCCGAACAAGCCCTTGGTGCCCCTCTGGGGGTCGGCTGCTGGGCGGCGGAAAAACCATAAAGGAGAACTACAATGGCAAACGTTACGATGCGGCAGATGCTGGAGGCTGGTCTTCATTTCGGCCATCAGACACGGCGCTGGAATCCCAAAATGAAACCCTACATCTACGGGCCGAGAAACGGCATTTACATTGTCAACCTCGACCTGACCATGAAGATGTTCCGCAAGGCATATCACTTTATGGCTGAATCGGTTGCCGAAGGCGGGTCCATCCTCTTTGTCGGCACCAAAAAGCAGGCCCAGGCCATTATCAAGGAAGAGGCGGAACGCTGCGGCATGTACTACGTCAACCACCGCTGGCTGGGCGGCATGCTGACCAACTTTCAGGCAATCCGCAACTCGATTGAGCGGTTGAAGAAGATTGAAGCCATGCAGGAAGACGGCTCCATTAACCGCTTTCCGAAAAAGGAAATCCTGCAGATGGAAAAGGAGCGCGTCAAACTCACCCGTAATGTGGGCGGCATCAAGAACATGCGCAGCCTGCCGGATGTGCTCTTCATTATTGATCCTCGGAAAGAAGATATTGCAGTTGATGAGGCGACTAAGCTTGGTATTCCCATCGTCGCCCTGACCGATACCAACTGCGACCCGGATGGCATTGATTACATCATCCCCGGCAACGATGACGCGATCCGCGCCATCAGGCTGATTGCCTCCCTGATGGCTGAGGCCGTGCAGGAGGGCAAGGCTCGTCGTGGCGAGGAAACCCCTGCTGGACTCGATGAGATGGAAAGCGCTATGACCAGCCAGCAGGAAGAGGCAGATCAGACTGCCGAATAAGGGTTTAGTATATTTCTTACTCTACACTGAACAGAGGCTGCCACAGGGCAGCCTGCACTTGAGGGAGATACACCTGTGACAATTACAAGTCAGATGGTCAAGGAACTGCGCGACAAAACCAATGCCGGCATGATGGACTGCAAAAAGGCATTGACCGAAACCGGCGGTGATATGGAAAAGGCTGTGGACCTGCTGCGGCAGAAAGGCCTGGCGGTTGCGGCCAAGCGCTCTGGCCGCGAAGCCAAAGAGGGCATTGTGGAGGCCTATATCCACGCTGGCGGTAAGCTCGGCGTGCTGGTAGAAGTGGTGTGCGAAACCGACTTTGTTGCCAAGACCGATGATTTCAAGGCTTTTGCCAGGGATGTCGCCATGCACATTGCAGCGATCAACCCGGTGGCGGTGAGCCGAGAGGAGGTTCCGGCGGAACTTTTGCAGCGGGAGAAGGATATCTACATTAACCAGGCTATTGAATCAGGCAAACCGCAGCAGATCGCGGAAAAGATGGTAACCGGCAAGATGGAGAAGTATCTTTCTGAAATTTGTCTGCTGGAGCAGAAATTCGTCAAGAACCCGGATTTGAGTGTGCAGGATCTGCTCAATGAAGTCATCCTGAAGATGGGTGAGAATATCTCCATCCGCAGATTCACCCGCTACCAGATTGGCTGATACGCCTATGAGTGCAGGCGGCAGGAAATTTTTTGCATAGCTGGAAGAACTACAACCGGGTGGCGCTGTTTGGTGCCACCCTTTTTTACGCCATGGAGCAGGACAAATGCGGTACCAACGGGTTCTCTTGAAGATCAGCGGCGAGGCGCTGATGGGGGCTGCGCCCTACGGCATCAGCATCGATATGGTGCGCTTTGTCGCTGAAGAAATTAAGGCGATCTATCAAACCGGGGTGCAGCTTGCCCTGGTCATTGGCGCGGGTAATATTTTCAGGGGCGTTGCCGGGGCAGCCGGAGGCATGGACCGGGGCGCTGCCGATAATATGGGCATGCTCGCCACGGTGATGAACTCGCTTGCCATGCAGGATGGTCTGCAAAAGGTTGAGGTGCCGGCCCAGGTCATGTCCGCCATTGCCATGATGAATGTCTGCGAGCCTTATGAACGAGTCAAGGCCGTGGAGCATCTGGAGCAAAAGCGCGTGGTTGTCTTTGCGGCCGGAACCGGCAACCCATACTTTACCACAGACACCGCAGCTGTCCTGCGGGCCCTTGAGATCAAGGCCGATGTGGTCATGAAGGCAACCCGGGTGGATGGAGTTTACGATGCCGATCCGGAGAAAAATCCCAAGGCGGTGCGGTACAGCAGCTTGAACTACACCACCCTGCTGCGGGACAATCTGCAGGTGATGGATGCTGCAGGCATCTCGCTTGCACGGGAAAACAAGCTGCCTATTTTTGTGTTTAACATGCTTGAGCGCGGCAATATCGTTAAAGCGGTTCAAGGTGAGGATATAGGCACGCTGATTACGGAATAACCACCGTGCCGTGGTGTCCGCGCACATTTGAGGACATGGGAGGAATGCACAGATGATTGATGTTAAGGACGTGAAGGACAAGATGGAGGCCAGTATCGAGGCCTTGAAGAGGGAATTGGTGAAAATTCGTACAGGCCGTGCCTCCCTGGCACTGTTGGAAGGCATCAAGGTCAATGCCTATGGCTCGACCATGCCCATAGAACAGGTAGGCACCATGACCATCCCGGAAAATAATATGATCGCCATCAAGCCGTGGGATCCGCAAGTGCTGTCCATGATTGAAAAGGCAATCCTCGCTTCTGATCTGGGCCTCACCCCAGCCAATGACGGCCATGTCATCCGCCTGACCATTCCGCCACTTACCGGTGAACGTCGTACTGAACTGGTTAAGCAGGTAAAGAAGATCGGGGAGGAATACAAGGTTGCGGTGCGCAATGTGCGCCGGGACAGCAACGAAGCCCTGAAAAAACTGAAAAAAGACAAGGAAATCTCTGAAGATGATATGTTTCGCCTGCAAGAGGAAACTCAGAAGGCAACCGATTCATACATCACCAAGATTGATGCGATTGTTGAAGGTAAGGAAAAGGAAGTGATGGAGGTGTGAGCAAGAGCTTGCTCCCTCCGGGCCTGGTACCATGAGCACAGATACGACAGGTTTGGCTGTTCCATACCATATCGCCATTATCATGGACGGCAACGGCCGTTGGGCGCAGGAGCGTGGCCAGTACCGTCTTTTTGGTCATAAGGCCGGAGTGAAGGCGGTGCGCGAAGTGGTAGAAACCTCACGTAGCCTGGGGGTGCGGCACCTGACTCTCTATGCCTTTTCTACAGAAAACTGGGGGCGGCCTGAAAGCGAGGTCAGCGGCCTGATGTCGCTTTTGCAGAGTTATCTCAGGGCCGAGCTGAAGACTATGCTGCGCAACGACATTCGGCTCTCCTGCCTGGGCGAGGTGCAGCACCTGCCTGCCGAAGTGCGACAGGTGCTGGAAAAGACCATGGCCGAGACTGCCCACTGCAGCTCCATGGA
>CAZEIT010000123.1:0-6421 GCA_964512515.1 uncultured Desulfobulbus sp. | reverse complement strand
CTGGCCTGCTTCATCTGCAGGCCGCAGGAGATGTCCCGCTATGTGGAATCCGGCATGCTGGATGCCGGCATCACCGGCAAGGACTGGACTCTGGAGAATGAGTCGGATGTGGCGGTGGTGACGGATCTAGTTTACTCCAAGGTAAGCAAGGGGCCAACCCGCTGGGTGGTGGCTGTGCCGGGCGATTCCGGCATTACCTCGGTGGAGCAGTTGGACGGCAAGCGCATCGCCACAGAGCTGGTCAATGTGAGCCGCAAGTTTTTTGAGGGCCGTGGTATCAAGGTGGATATCAGTTTTTCCTGGGGTGCTACCGAAGCCAAGGCAGTGTCTGGCCTGGCCGACGCCATTGTCGAGGTTACCGAAACAGAAAGCACCATCCGCGCCCACGGACTCAAGGTGATCCATGAGCTGATGCAGTCCAATGTGCAGCTCATTGCCGGACGGCAGGCCATGGCCAATGCCTGGAAGGCCGACAAGATCGGCAACATTGCCATGCTGCTCCAAGGCGCTCTGCGGGCTGATCGCATTGTTGGTTTGAAGATGAACATACCCACGCCCAAGCTTGATGAGATTATCGGCATGCTGCCGAGTGTGACCGCGCCCACCGTGGCCCAGCTCTACAAGCAAGAATGGTTTTCCGTGGAAACAGTGGTATCTGAACACCAGGTGCGCGACCTGGTGCCCAGGCTGAAAAAGTGCGGGGCAGAGGGCATTATCGAATACTCCCTCAACAAGGTGATTTGAGAGCAAGCGCAATCAGCGTTCCAGCTCTGATATCACAGAATGCCATGATTCCCCTGCAGCAAGCGCGCTTCCTGTTGGCTGCCCACACCCTGCAGCAATTGCCGCCGCCATTGGCGCCGGAGATTGCCTTTGCCGGTCGTTCCAATGTGGGTAAGTCCAGCCTGATCAACCGGCTCTTGGGCCGCAAGGGACTGGTCAAGACCAGCTCTAAACCCGGCAAGACCCAGAGCCTGAATTTTTTTGCTCTGGGCGATACTTTGCATTTCGTGGATTTGCCCGGCTATGGCTATGCGCAGGTTTCCAAACAGCAGCGCCGCTTCTGGGGCGATCTGGTGGCGGGCTATGTGGAAGAGCGGCCCAATCTGGCGGCAGTAGTGGTGATTATCGACCTGCGACATGAACTCAAGCAGCAGGATCTGGAACTGGTGGACTGGCTGCGACACATCGGCAGGCCATATCTTCTAGTCTACACCAAGGCGGATAAACTCAGCCGCAACCAGCAGGAGAAAAACGCGGCCCTGTTGGATGCGGCCCTGAAGGCAGGTCGGCAAGAGCGGATTATATTTTCATCCCAAACCGGGCAGGGACGGGATCAGGTTCTTGCCCGCATTCAGTCGTTCATGGCCGGAACCCAGGCCACCTCTGGCGACCATGCGTGTGGTCAGGACGAGTCGGCCAATCTCTGATCATTGCTGAAAAGAGCGGACTTACACCGGCAGATTATCTGCCACAGCTTTTTGCATTAAAATTTGCGCTAAATCTTGCGCTCAAAATGGGCAGGAGCGTTTTCAGCGCTGACCTCCACCATCACATCATAGAGGGTGCTGCCCCTGCCGTTGTCGGTCAGGCGTTGTGAAGTGAGCGCATTGATGCCGCGCTTTCCTGTTAGAAATTCCGTCCACCATACCCCTTCACACACCACCGTGCCTAGCCGGGTTCGCTCGGTTATGGTTAGGCTGCATTGCACCTCACCAAGCTGGTTGAAAACCCGTACCTCCTGGCCATCATCCAGTTGGCGCGCCGCCGCATCCTGTGGATGCATCAGCAAGTGCATTTGGCCCTGCTTCACCCGGAGCCGGTCTTGCTCATAAAAGCTGGAGTTCAGGGCATAGGCCGTGGGAGCCGACTGCAAATACAATGGGTAGCCGTCCTTTATGGCGTGGGTGGGCAACAGACGCGGCAGAGCTTCCTCCAGTTGCCTGTTCAGGATTTCAATGCGACCTGACGGTGTCTGCCATACTCGTTTTGCGTCGTCCGGCACTTTCAGGCGTACAGGTTCGCCTGCCCGAATCGCCTTATCCATTGCCTCGTCACGCCAGGCATTGGGTTCAGCCAGCAATTGGCTGACGAGCGCGCTCGCAGGCTGCTCAAAGAAAGGCTCCTCCATATCCATACCAGCCGCCAGCAGACAAAAGACCTCCCAGTTTGCCTTTGCCTCGCCAATGGGCGCAATCACCGCCTCGCAACGCTGCACTACATAGCTGCCGTAGGAACGGTAGATATCCTCGTGCTCAAGAGATGAGGTTGCAGGCAAAACAATATCTGCATAGCGGGCGGTATCGGTGAGAAAACGTTCATGCACCACAGTAAACAGGTCTTCCCGCATAAGCCCGCTGATAACCGCGTTCTGATCCGGAGTGACCGCCGCCGGATTGGAATGGTACACATAGAGAGACTTGATGGGCGGAGAATCGAGTTTGCTGAGTGCATCGCCCAGTTGATTCATGTTCACCAGCCGGGTCGGTTTTTTGATAAAATCTTCCCGGGTGATGAGGTGTTGCGGAAAGGCAGTGCCGGTTGAGGTCGCGCTGAGCAGGCCACCTCCTTTTTTCTGCCAGGCGCCAATCAGTGCAGGCAGACAGGTGATGGTGCGTACCGTCATGGCGCCGTTGGCGTAGCGGGTCAACCCGCTGCCCAATCGAATGAACGGAGCTTTCGCCGCGGCATAGCTATGCGCCATTTTTTCAATGGTTGCGGCATTAAGCCCGCAGGCCTCAGCCATCTTCTCTGGCGTGCACTCTGGCAGCACTGTACTGACAAAATCCTCAAAACCCAGCACATTAGCGTGGATAAAGGCTTGATCGCAGAGCCCGTCGCGCACCAACACGTGCATCATGCCCAGGGCCAGGGCTCCATCCATTCCAGGCTTGAGCAGAAAGGTTTCGCTGGCCGCAGCAGCGGTGCGGCTGGCATAGGTGTCGATTGCCCAGAGGCGCGCACCAGCTCGCTTGGCTGCCAGTGCGTCGCGCATGGTGTGGATGCTGGTTGCCGCCGCATTGATACCCCAGAGGATAATAAGATCACTTGAACCTATCTCATCAGGGTCCATGGCAGGGGTCTGCCCCATGATCATCTTCCAGCCTGCATCCTTGGCTGGCGAGCAGATGGTGCGCTCCAGGCGGGATGCTCCCAGGGCGTGAAAAAAGGCATGGCCGCAATTGCGCTGCACCAGTCCCATGGTGCCGGCGTAGGAGTAGGGCAGGATGGATTCAGCCCCATGGTTGGCGATCAACCCTTGCCAGTGGCTGCAAATGCGCTTGATAGCCTCGCTCCAGGAAATGGGGGTAAACTCGCCCGCTCCTTTTTTGCCGGTGCGCAAGAGCGGTGTGCTCAGCCGCCTGGGCGAATGCACCGTTTCTTCATAGTGCTGCATCTTGGGGCAGAGTAGACCGCGGGTAACCGGATGATCCGGATCACCGGCCACATTGACGACACGACCGTTTTCCACTGCAACCAAAAGGCCGCAAGTGTCGGGGCAGTCAAAAGGGCAGACAGAACGCAGCATTTTTTTTATATCCACATTTTTATGTCCATGGGGTGTTTTGAGGTGTGTGGCCCAGTTCCAGGTCAAAGAAGTGTGTCAAGAGGGTGAGACAAATGCCCGCAGGCGTACAATGAAATAGGCCCTGCGAGCATTTGTTAACGCCGGCATGGAGAGGGGTAATATGGAATTGGAACTACAGCATCACCTTGACATTGGGATAACCTATCATGGTTAAGGCAAACCAGTTCAACGCGGCATCTGCAGGGTCATCAGCGTAACAGATGATTTCGGCCAAGCGCGGCAGCTCGTTGTCTACCATAAAATGCTTGTACAAGTCAGCCGCGCTTTTCAGACCGCCTGCCTGCCTAAGGGTTTGGCTTGCTGGCAGGTGGACCACTTTGCTGCCGCTACCAAGTGCTTGACGGGCAGCCTGTGTCTCTCCTGAGGCTACAAAAACTTGCGGGAAGGCGTGAGTTTTTGACTCATTTTCACTTGCCCTGACCATGCTGACTGCTTGTGCCGTATAGTGGGTCGGCGGCAGAGCCAGATCAAATTTCATCTGTCGTGGCCGTACTTCAACCGCATCTGTGGTTGCCTTACCACCCTTGCTGCTCCAGTTGGACATGTCGTCAACTGCAATGGAGGTTTTTGCCTGGCCAACATATTCGAGCATCCAGGCTACCAAGGCGGCTTCTTTGCCGACTCCTTTACCAAAAACAACAGCTTCATGGGCCTGATCTGCACCGGCAGCCCCCAAACGCTGTGCTATTTGTTCAGGATTATCCACATGTTGCAGCCATTCCTCATATGGAATGCTGATGGCGAAAGGGGGGTGGCCCTTGGCATATTCTTCCGCTGAGCGGATATCAAGCAGGGATGTATGGACCGTGCCTAAAGTACGGTTTCTAAGACCAGCCCACAGATTTACCCAGGCGCTGTCACGTAGGCGATACGGTGTGTCGTACTGCCAGAGCGGTAGGGTGCGCTGATCGTATTCCCACGCGATTAACGAGCCGCGATAGAGCTTGACGTTTGGAAGTTGGGCAACGAAATGTGCTGCAAAAAAGGGCATACTTGCGGCTATGCCGCCACCACACTGCACGTAGAGCTTTTGGTCTGGAGTAATACCATGGAAGGCAAGAATTTCTTTAATTTCTTCAGCTGTTTTGAGGGTTTTGTCGGGGTTGAAATAAATATCTCTGGGGATACTGATCGCGTAAGGGATATGGCCCTGGCGAGAATAAAAAATTTTTTCGCCGTAGTGGTAAGAATGACCAAGCGCATCAATAATTCGTACTGAAGCTGGGTCGCCGATGGCGGTGAGCACCTCATCCGTATCTGCCAACATGGAACTATCGGGAGCACCAACAGTCATGGTGCCTGGTTTCACCGCAGGAATGTCCTGGCTGAGCGTGTTGCCCAATGCTGTCCAGCGCGTTGACCCGCCATCCAGTAAAGCTGAATTTTCAACCCCCCAGAATCTGAGCGAATACATGAGGCGGGTAGCATACATGCCTGCACCCTTATCGTATACCACTACTATGGAGTCAGGATTGATGCCCCATGCGCGGAAAATTTCCTGCATTTTTTCGCCAGGCAGGTCCTGAAAGGGAATGGGCGAGTCGGTATCGGTGAAAAGATCAACTCCGCCACCGTAGGACACAATCACATCCTGCGAAATGGCGTCTTCTTCCTTGAAGGACGCACTGATAGCTCCAGGAATATGGCCTTCAAGATAGTCAAAGGTGTTGGTGGCGTCCAAAAGGACAAGATTGGGGTTGTCTTTGTTTTGCAGGAGCCATTCCGTAGAAACAACAGGTGGCATGGCTGCTAATGATATTGAATTGGTGATTGTAAGATTGAGCAAACACAAACATACAAAGAGTAAGACACGATGCATATTGACCTCTGTCTGAATTAAATAGTCAATTACTGATCTGACTTCAGTACTGCCAAAAAGGCGCGCTGGGGGATATCCACATTACCCACCGTCTTCATGCGCTTCTTGCCCGCCTTCTGTTTTTCCAACAATTTCCGTTTACGAGAAATATCACCGCCGTAGCACTTGGCAGTCACGTCCTTGCGCAGGGCGGAAATGGTTTCCCGGGCAATGATATTGCCGCCGATGGCTGCCTGGATAGCAATCTTGAACATCTGACGCGGAATTTCTTCCTTCAGGCGTTCGCAGGCCTTTAGCCCGCGTTCCCTGGCCCGGCTGCGGTGCGCCAACTGGGAAAGCGCATCCACCTGCTCGCCATTGACCAGGATATCCAGCTTGACCAAGTCGCTTACGCGGTAGTCGGCCAGTTCATAGTCAAAAGAGCCATAACCTTGAGTGATGGATTTGAGGCGGTCGTAGAAGTCGTAAATCACCTCAGCCAGAGGCAGTTCGCAGGCAAATTCGATGCGACCAGGCATGGGATAGTGGTACTTGGTGTTCTCTCCGCGGCGCTCCATGCACAGGGTCATGAGTGCGCCCATGTAGCGCTCCGGTATATGGATGGTGGCCTTGATGTAGGGTTCCTCAATACGCTCAATGGTGGCCGGATCTGGAAAGTAAGAGGGATTGTCCACCTCAAGGGTGGTTTTGTTATTCAAATAAAAGATGTACTTCACCGTGGGCACAGTGAGGATGAGCGAGATGTCGAACTCGCGCTCCAGCCGCTCCTGCACCACCTCAAGGTGAAGCAGGCCGAGAAAACCGCAGCGAAAACCAAAACCGAGCGCTGCTGAAGAGTCCTTCTGAAAAGTGAGGGCGGCATCGTTGAGCTTGAGCTTTTCCAGGGCATTGCTGAGGTCTTCGTAGTCATCGGTGGACACCGGATAGAGCGAGGAAAAAACCACCTGCTGCACCTCGCGGAAACCAGGCAGCGGCGCGGGTGCCGGGTTGTCTTTGACCGTGATGGTGTCACC
>CAZEIT010000122.1:0-6446 GCA_964512515.1 uncultured Desulfobulbus sp. | reverse complement strand
CCAGCAGCGCCTGCGGCATCCAAAAAGCGAACACAAGCATCCCGCCTTCCCTTCTGGTGGAACAAGGCCTCCTTCCAGTTGCAGGCACAGCGGGCGCAAATGCAGCTACAGTATGGGGACGCCACATATCCGCTCTTTACCGCCACAGCTCTGAGTGCAGACCTTGCCAACGGTTCCCTGCGCTATACCCTGCAGGGCCGCGCCGGCACAAACGAAGAGCCAAACCTGCATGCCGAAGGTTTCATCAATGCGCCACCGGACAACAACAGCGCCTCGCGACTGCTGAGCACCAGCACCATCGTGCTTGATCCCAGCCGGATTGCAGATTTACCACCTCTGCCCTGGGCGCCATGGCTGTTTGCATCTCTGGAGGGTAGTGCCACAGGCAGCTGTCGCCTGCTGCGCAATGTGGATGGCTCACTGCAGTTCAATGGCGCGCTTTCCCTGCATGAACCGCTGTTGCCGCCCTTGAGCGCCACAGACACCCGGCTCAAGCTTGAAAAGGCAAGCCTGCTCTTTGATGTCAGCCGGCAGGCCAGGGAGCGCTGGCAACTGCAGCAGGTTCAGCTTGACTCGGATCTTGCAGCCTTTGATCTAACTGGTATCTGGCAAGCTGAAAAAACTGATCTGAGCGCCACCACTTCCCTTTCCCTGCGCCTGCTCAGCGAAGGGTTGCGGCACAAGCTGGCCCTGCGTCCAGAAGCACGCCTGCAAAACGGCACTCTTAACTGCAACATGCAGGCGACGGGGCCTGTTGCTCGGCTGCCCCTGCAACTGAGCTGCAGTGTCTCTGATATCGCAGCACAACAAATGGATACTCGTATCACCTGGAATAAACCGCTTGATCTGTCTGCAAAAGGAGTTTGGCAGAAGGACGGTCTGTCCCTGCACGAGGCACAGGCGCAGGGTACCTATTTCTCCCTCAAGGCAGGCCCGTCTGCTGGAGAAGATGACCTTTCTTTTCAAGCGAGCAGCGATATCGGCGCGCTCAACCAGGAGTTCGGCAAAATCATCCAGTTGCCACTCCAGGCCCAGGGCAGGATGTCGCTTAGGGCCGTACGCAGGCACTCTGACCCGGCATTCTGGCTTGATGAACTGGATTTCAGGATCAAAGATTTTGCCGTCAGCAGCAATGCGACAGAGCTTTTGCCCGCGCATGAGTTCAGCCTGCAGGCAAGGAGCAACAAAGCGGACACCGGCCTCCTCTCAGGCACAGTGCAGGGCTCCTGGTGGCCTGGATCCTTTGAAGCGGAACTGCTTGATGCTGGCGGCCAGGGTGACGCGCGCACCGGCCGCTACCACATCAAAGGTTCCATGCTGCTGGCCCGCCTGCAGCCCCTGGTGCACAACTTCTTTCCTGCGCTAGCCAGCCTCAGGCTGGCAGGTTCCATGCAACTTGATTTGGCAGCCCAATTGCAAGGTTCCAAGCACCAGCTCACCAGCGTGCAGGCTCTGTTTGACCGGCCAGTCGTCAGGGCGGCCGCCAAGAAAGCAGTCTACTCCTTTCAAGCCTCCCGCAGCGTGCTTGCAGCCGGAGAGGCTGCACAGAAGCTACCAGCTCCGCGTACCAATGGGCTGATGCCCCTACAAGTGGTAAAAAATCTGGATGCCTTGGCCAGCCAGCAGGCAGCCCAGCCGTTTTTTGATCTGGACAAGCAATATCTAAACCTGCAGCCGTTTGTACTACGCTCAGATGGGCTGCAGCTCAGGGGCGGCTTTACGCTCGCGCATTGGCGGCAGAACCAGCCCGAGTACAGCCTCTATGCCCATGGCGCCATGGATGGCACCATGCTGGACACATTCTTGCGGGCCACCAGCCGCATGCCCGCCGGGCTCAGGCTGCAGGGCCCGGCCCAACTCGCCTTCAGTACCTCCTATCCCGGCAAGCCCCTGCCCGAGGCGGAAATCGCCGCCCATCTTGACTGGGCAGGCTTTGAGCGGGACGGACGCCTGCTCTTTCACAAGCGCGCGCTTAATCTCTACGCCCGCTTAGAGGCAGCGGAAAGCAGCCGTCTTGCCTCCTGGGATATTCCGGAGTTCAGCCTGCAAAGTCCGGATCTCTGGGCCCTGGGCAAGGGGTTTCTCTGGGATGAGGGCCAAGGTTCGGGCATGCTCGCCCTGCAGGGCCAATATCGCACCACCGCGGCAAGCCATGCGGAAGAAGATGAAAGCGGCACCTCAAACCCCTTTCAACTCTCAGTGCCTTTCAACTGAATTGTCTGGCCGCTTTACCTGTAAAATTACCGGCAAAAAGCAGGCAAAAGGAGTATAAACGCACTATAGATCTTTGTAGGCAGTATCCTGCCCTGGCCATAAAGAAGGAGGAGTTATGAGCAGAAAAGTGATCATCATCGGTGCAGTGGCCGCCGGCCCCAAGGCTGCCTGTCGCCTGAAACGGCTGCAGCCGGACTGGGACATCCTCATGCTGGATCAGGACAGTCTGATTTCCTATGGAGGCTGCGGCATTCCCTACTATGTCAGTGGTGATGTTTCCGATGAAAGCGAACTGCGCTCCACCAGCTTTCACATGGTGCGCGATAAATTCTTTTTTGAGCAGGCCAAAGGCGTGGAAGTACGCACCCGTACTCGAGCGCTCTCCATTGACCGCAACCAGAAAGTGGTGCGGGTGCACTACCTCGACACAGGTCAGGAGGAAGATTTAACCTACGACACCCTCTTGCTGGCCACTGGCGCGCAACCCTTTGAGCTGCCCATTCCCGGTGCAAAGCTAGACGGCGTCTTCACCATCTCTGATCTGCACAAGGCTATCGAAATCCGCAAGCGCATCGCTGCAGGCAAGGTCAGCAAGGCGGTGGTGATCGGCGGCGGAGCCATTGGCATTGAAATGGCCGAGGCCCTGACCGACCTCTGGGGCATCGAAACCTCGCTGGTGGAGCTGGAACCCAGGCTCTTGCCCGGCGCGGTGGATTCACATTTTGCCGCCATGCTTAAACAGCATCTGGAAGAGAAGGAGGTTCAGGTCTTTACCGGCGAATCTGCGCTGTCTATGATTGACAATGGCGAGGGCAGTGTGGCCGGAGTGCAGACCAATATGCGCACTTTGGAGGCCGATCTGGTGATCATGGCGGTTGGGGTGCGGCCACGCAGCGAACTGGCGCGCGCAGCAGGGCTTGATGTTACCTCCTGGGGCGCGATCAAGGTTAACCAGCGCCTGCAAACCTCTGATTCAAGCATTTACGCTGCCGGTGACTGCATTGCCACCACCAGCCTGGTCACCCGGCGGGAAACCTATGCGCCCCTGGGCTCACTTGCCAACCGGCAAGGCCGCATTGCTGCCGACAATATTGCTGGCCAGCCTGCGGTGTTCAAAGGCGTGTGCACGTCCTTCATCATGAAGGCCTTTGACCGTTGCATCGGTGCAACCGGCATCAGCTACGAGGCCGCCCTGTTCGAAGGTTTTGATGCCGACTATGCCCTCACCTCACCGTCAGACCGGGCTCACTTCTTCCCTGGCCAGGCCATCGTGATTCTGCAGTTGGTCTTTGATCGTAAATCACGCCGTGTCCTTGGCTTGCAGGCATTCGGCAGCATGAACGACTCCATTTCTGCCCGGGTAGACGCCGCTGCAGCGCTGATTGCCGAGGGCGGCACCATCGAAGACTTCGGCACCCTGGAAATGGCTTATGCTCCGCCCTTTGCCGCAGCCATCGACTCCATCAACGCCGCTGCATATGTAGCGGAAAACATGTGCGACAACCGTCTGCGCCGGGTCCATCTCAACCACTTTTTACGCTGGGTGGACAATATGGATAGCGAAGACTGGGTGGCCATTGATGTGCGCCATCCTAAGGAGGCCGAGCCCTATGTCCAGCGTTTCGGGGCAGACCGCTGGATGTCCATTCCCTACGAGCAGATGCGGAACAAGTATGAACAACTGCCCGAGGGAAAAACCTGTATTCTGATATGCAACGCCGGTACTCGCTCTTATGAGGTACAGGTCTTTCTGGATGCAAGGGGCAGGAAGAATACCCTGGTCTTGTGCGGCGGCCTTAATGTGATCAGCCGCATGGGTGTGAGCTGGTACGGAGGAAAAGAAGCTCAACAATAGGACTAGGAACGCAGGGCCTCGACATAGGAGGGAAGCCGGTCAAAATGACGGCCAACCTCCTCGGGCCGGTGCGCGTCTGAACCAAGAGCCAGAGGAATACCCATGCCTATGGCCGTGCTGATGATCCAGTCCGCCGGAAAGGGATTTCCCCGGTAGTCAAAGCCCGAGGCATTGACTTCAAGCGCCATGCCGCGGGAAAGTACGGCCCCAAGCAAGGTGTGGATCTGTCTTCGGTGCTCTTCGTTGAAGAGGATCCCAGCCATATGCCTGAGCCCGGCATCGAGATGGCACAGGACTGTGCAGTTCAGTTGCCGCACTCCGTCAATCAGCATACTAAAGTACGTGTGCAAAACCCTGTCCACACCAATGGTTGCAAACAGTTCCAGGCTTTCCCTGCGCTTGCTGAGTAAATTGTAGTGCCGATCACCGTGGCGGAAGAAATGGCAGGACAGGCCAATCCTTGCCCATGGATACTGCTGCAGTTGCTGGCGCAGCGTCTCTACAGCGTCCGGATTGTAGCCCATTTCTACGCCAAGGCACACCTCGATTTGCCCTTCATACTTCTGGCGCAGGCGTGTTCCCTCTGCCCAATACACGGCAAAATCCTCCGTATCCAGCCAACTGCGGTGAGGATAGAGAATTTCCGCCTCCATGTGCTCAAGGAAGGTCAGGCTGCTCAGGCCCTTACGCAGCCCTGCCTGCACATACTCCTCCATGGTGCCAGTCGCATGACCGCAAAGATAGGTATGCACATGGCCGTCACAGGAGGTATCAACCAGGGCCTGGGTCTGTGGCGAAGAGGTGTTCATGAAATGACAAAAAAAGTTGTGGCCTGCATGTTATCCCTGCTCCAGATCAACGGAAATATAGCAAGACGGCAGACGCAAATACGGCGCAGACGTGCATAGAGGTATATCCTGCGAGCATTTGCTGGAGCCAACACAGACAGGGTTTTGGTATGGAATTGGAATTACGTCATCGCGCCTGGGAAGATTAAGCATTTCCCTTGGGGAAGAAGTGGAGCACACCATCTATATCTGAGGTATCGCAAACATCTCCCAGCTCCATTTCCAGATCAAAGAAAAAATCACTCCCGTCCATTTCAACCGAGAGCGCAGGTCCTTCGGGCAAGTGGTAGATAAGTG
The DNA here is from genome assembly GCA_964512515.1 of uncultured Desulfobulbus sp. Lineage (GTDB taxonomy): Bacteria > Desulfobacterota > Desulfobulbia > Desulfobulbales > Desulfobulbaceae > Desulfobulbus. The sequence continues at coordinate 1,232 of CAZEIT010000122.1, read as the reverse complement.
TGCTGACCTTGCTCAGGTCAACCGGGTTGTGGAACAGCCGTGTCATCATGATGCTTTCTTTCATAGGAAATGCCACCAGCAAAATGTAAATCAAAAATCCGGATGAGCTGCATTTGAACCAGCAAACAGACAACTGCTACGCTGTGGTTCCACCTCTCACCGGCATCCTGCATACCATAAGACGCCCGATAGAATTTGACAGCTAAAAAACACATGGTAAGATGAGGCCCCTCTTTTTATCCATTCCATTGCATTTACATTACATATAATCCATAGTGAGGCAGGCCATGGCTCAACCCAAGCAACCAGAGCAGAAACGTGTCTTTCCCGGCAAAGGAAACCCCAATCCTTCCAATATCATGCCACAAAAACTGGATGCACATTCACCCCTCCAGTTTCAGTGCCACCCAGGTGTCAGTTGCTTCACCGCCTGCTGCCACGCCATCAAAATCATCCTGACGCCCTACGATATCCTCATGCTGCGCAAGCGGCTTAATCTGTCTGCCGACGAGTTCATTACCACCTATACCGAACCCGCCTATCTGGAAAAGACTGATATGCCGGGCTTGCAGCTCAAGCTCGTGGGCGAAAAGCAGGCCTGCCCCTTTGTCACGCCTGAGGGCTGCACCGTCTACGCAGACCGGCCCAGCGCCTGTCGCTACTACCCGGTGGGCATGGCCGATTTTCATGAGGGCGGTAATGAAGACGAAGACGCTGGGGAAAAATTTTTCTTTCTGGTGAAAGAACCCCACTGCAAGGGTCACGAGGAGCCCAAGCACTGGACCATCGGTGAATGGCGCGCTGATCAGGGCGTAGATGTGCGCGACGAGATGAATAAGGAGTGGCTGCGGCTGGTAATGCGGCGTAAATCCTTTGGTCACCAGGCTGCCTTGAGCGATGCCGCCAAGCGCATGTTCTTCATGACCTCAACCGACCTCGATACCTTTCGCTCCTTTATCTTCGAAAGCTCTTTTCTGGACACTTATGAGGTGGATCAGGATACCATCGACCGCATCAAAACCGATGATGTTGCCCTGATGCTTTTCTCTTTCACCTATCTGGCCAACAGCCTTTTTGGTGCGCCTGGCCTGAACATCCGCGCAGATAAACTGCGCAATAAAATGGAACAGTTGCAAAAACAGCAGAAAGACAAGGTGAAACAGGCGGAGCAGGAATACGAGGAACTCAAGGCCGAACGCGACCGCATGCTGGCCGAACGCGGGCGAAAAGCG
>CAZEIT010000121.1:0-6467 GCA_964512515.1 uncultured Desulfobulbus sp. | reverse complement strand
GGACCGTGCCGTTATGGATGAGCAGCATGCCCACTTGGTCGGTGAAATCGGGTCGTTTTTTCAGTTCGGCAATGGCTTGAGAAATATCCATAGAAATCTTGCTCAGTTAAACATGTTTGTTGTTAATGTTGCTGCCGTTTGACCGGCACCACCAGCCGGTCTCCCACGCGAACCGGGTTGTGAGGCCCCTTGTTGTTTGCCACCAGGATGGTCTCCTTACTGGTGCCAAAACGCCGGGCAATGGTAGAGAGGGTATCACCCTTTTCCACCGTGTAGTGATAGTAGCTGCGTGCAGAGGCTTTCTTGCCGCTTGCTTGTGCAGGAGTGGCTGTCACCCGCTGGCTTGGCTTTTGGGCTGGGCCAGCTATTTTGGCCTGCTGCTGCAAATTGTTCACTGTTGGCACCCGGACAAGATAATTTACCGGCACCTTGCGCTCCCCGTTCAGCACCGGCGTCTGCAGAGCAGGGTTCAGGCGGATGAATTGCGCCCTGTCAAGCTGGTGCTTTGCCTGCAACGCGCTCGCGCTAACCTCTTCTTTTAGACGGTAAGTACGGACCGCTTCCGGCTGATCCATAGCCAGGCCGCTCGCCTCCAGCCTCTTGGCCACCCGCATGGCCGCCAAAAATTCAGAATAAAAATTACGCGAGGCAAATTTAAAATAACCCTGGGCGTAATCCTGAAAAATGGCCTCATAACTGCCATGGGCGCGCAGCGCCCGCACCATGCCTGCGCGGCCGTAATTATAAGCGGTCATGGCCAAGGGCCAGTTGCCCAGAGTTTTATAGTTCTGCTTCAAGAGCCGTGCTGCTGCCCTGGTGGAAATGTAGGGATCAAACCGTTCATCAACCAGTGAATTGACCGTCATGTACTCTTTGCCGGTAGAGCGGGTAAACTGCCACAGTCCGTATGCGCCGGCCTTGCTGCCCGCAGTGGGGTGAAAGGAGGATTCTACGTGCGGCAGGTAAGCCAATTCCTGGGGCAGGTTTTCCTCGGCAAGCACCTGGCGAATATAGGGCATGTACTTGCCTGATCGAATGACTCCTTCATAAAAACGGTCTTTCTGACCAAGCTGGGAGCGTAGGTTTTCCTTGGCTTTGCGATAGGCCGATTTGGGTTGACCTGCAAACATGCGAGCAATCCGCTGCTCTTCGGAGGTGCGTGGCGCCACACCGGCAGCCAGGCCATCAAAGAGGGCGCTCAGCCTGTCCTTGGCCTGGGTGGTACGCAGCTCATTGATCCGCCTGGCCAGGGGCAGGTCCCGGTCCACCAGCTCGACCACCTCATAAACCCGGCTCAAATCAACCGAATCGTGCAAAACTGCCTGGCGGGTGGTATAGCGGCTGTAAATATCCTCCCAAAAAGCCACATTGGGCCGGATACTGGTGTAGAGAGGAAAACGTTCGCCCGCACCAAGGGCGGTTGGCGCCACAAAGAGGCCAAGAGCTGTCAGGCTCGCCAGGCTCACGAAACGCGTAAGCCACTGGAGCAGTGCTATAAAAAACAATGCCGGCGGCGTGGAGACAGCCGCCCTGTAAGCAGAAATATTTACGGCTCTCATGACGCCACCTTGGAAAACAACATGTACATGCCAATCATTGGAACCCTGGGCTATATTCTTTCTCCATCCGGTGATGAAACCTTGCTCGTGCACCGTAATGCACGTGCCGAAGACCAGCATCTAGGAAAATATAACGGTTTAGGCGGAAAAATGAAAGCTGATGAAGATGTTTTCGCCTGTATGCAGCGGGAGATTCTTGAGGAAAGTGGTCTGGTCTGTGAAAATATGCGGTTGCGCGGCACCATCAACTGGGCCGGCTTTGGCCCTGAGGGCGAAAACTGGTTGGGGTTCATTTTCCTGATCACGGCCTATTCGGGCACGCCCTATGCCAGTAATGCGGAAGGCAAACTGCTCTGGCACCCGGTAGCAAAGCTCCTGGAGTTGCCCATGTGGGAAGGCGACCGGTTTTTTCTGCCCTTGGTCTTTGATCACGATCCGCGTCCTTTTCATGGATACATGCCCTACCAGAACGGCAGGCCGCTTTCCTGGAGTTATCAACGCTGAAACAGCCAGTCTTAAATGTAGCAGAGGCCAATGCTGTAATGGTCTTGCATGTTTTTTCCTGCCTCTGGTATATAGTGAAGGCATGGTTTTCTGATAACAAGATGGTATTTGCAGCCTGACACCCTATACACATAAAATACGCCATGGAACATAGTGCTGGCCTGGCCCGGTTGGAAGAATTCATTGACACCCTCCTGAACCAACATGCTCAACTGAAGGCGGATAATCTCGCCTTGCAGCGCAGCATGCTGGGGCGGGAAGAAGAAATTAAGGAACTTAAACAGGAAGTTGAGCAACTTGTTGCAGAACGGGATGAGATCCGTGGCCGGGTGGCAAGACTGCTTGGCCGCATTGAACGCTGGCAGGATGAACAGCCAAGCGCCGGGCAAGGCCCAAATTCAGGCCAACTGCTGACGGGTGAGCCAGATTAAATTTGCCGTGGAATAAGCCTCCATGCAGGAGCGGCGTATTGATTTCCAGCTCTTTGGCCAGGAATTCAGTTTCTACTCCGATGCCCCGGACGAGGAGATACAGCAGGTTATTGCCCTGCTCAAGGAGGAATTTACCAGCCAGGGCAAGGCAGACACAAAAACACTGCCCTCAACAAAGCTGCTTGTTTTTGGCTGCCTACGCATGGCCGCAAGACTTGTTCAGGAACGGGCCAAATCGGAGGCGCTTTTTACAGAACAAGAGCGTTCCATAGGGCTAATGATCGACAAGGTTGTCTCTCATCTGGACTAATGAAGGAAAAGGAGTATAATCAAGGTCAAGGGAAGTGAAAAAACATCCCTGCTCTGTTGGTGATCAGTAAAATATTAAGCCAACTCTTCTCACTAGGGTAGCCTTGCCGTTGCTCAATGGAAAGCCCTCGGGCTTACCAGGCCCAACCTTGGATCTGCCCACCTAATGTACTTAGGTTTAATCATTTTGCTGACACGGCAGCGCGGGGGTTTTCATTTCATTGCCTGTGCAAACACCAAAGTGGTGTCCAGAGGAACGGGTGCTTTTACGAGTCGTATCCGGCTTTTTCAGATATTCATGTCTTTATTGTCCTGTTTTCAGGCTTATGCATTTGGCCGCCTTGCAGGCAGATATTTTCCTGTTGCAGAAGGAGGGGCCGACATATCTGTCTGAACCCTGATACTGGAAATACAAGACTGCTGCCATGACCTGCTGATCATTTTGCGTCTGCCTACAGAAGCGGCAAGAGAAGAGGCCCTGTCAAGCTGCCCATCGCACCGGTTACGTCCGAACCTTTTCCCGGCTTTGCCACCAGAACTGTATCAGTTCTCGCGTGGTCTTTTTTATATATACAGTGTGAAAGGGTGAACAATCATGGAATTCAACGGCATAACCCTGCTTCTGGTTAGCCTGGCCCTGGTGGCAGGAATCATAGCAGGAATTGTATTGCGCAAAAAACTGGTGGAGGGCAACCAGAAAAATATCGCCCTGCAAGGGCGGCAGATCATTGAAAATTCCATCAACGAAGCCGATCAGATCAAAAAGGTCGCGGTGCTGCAGGCCAAGGAAGAAGCACTGCACCTTAAGCAAGATGCAGCCAAAGAAATCAAACTCAACTGGCAGGAACTTAAAGACGAACAGCGTCGGATCAACCGCAAGTCTGATGAAGTGCAGCGAGAAGGAGAGCTGCTTGAAGAGCGCTTCAATGCCTTGGAACAACGTCAGGCTAAGTTGCAGGAACATGAATCGCAGGTAGAGGAAAAAGATCGGCAACTTGACGAATTGCTGGAAGCCCAGCGCTATAAACTTGAAAGCATTGCCGGTATCACCCAGGAAGACGCCAAGAACCAGCTCATGGAATCTATTGAAAGTGAAGCTCGCATGGATTGTGCCAAGCGGCTGGTGCGGATTGAAAACGACATGAAGCTGGAGGCAGACCGCAAGGGTAAAAATATCCTCTCCCTGGCCATTGCCCGCTATGCAGGTGATTATGTCGCCGACAAAACGGTCTCCGTGGTATCGCTTCCCAACGAGGAAATGAAGGGGCGAATCATTGGCCGCGAAGGCCGCAACATCCGTGCCATCGAGGCCGCAACCGGCATTGACCTTATTATTGACGATACTCCCGAGGCCGTGATTCTTTCCGGGTTTAACCCCATCCGCCGGGAAGTGGCGCGTCTGGCCCTGGAGCAACTCATCAGTGATGGCCGTATTCACCCGGCCCGCATTGAGGAGGTGGTCAAGAAAGTCACCGAGGAAATCGAGATTGGTATTCGCGAATCAGGTGAGCAGGCCACCTTTGATGTGGGCACCCACGGCATGCACACCGAACTGATCAACCTGATTGGTCGCCTCAAATACCGCACCAGTTACGGGCAGAACATCCTCCAGCACTCGCTGGAAGTGGCCTTTCTCTGCGGGGTGATGGCTGCAGAACTTGGCGTGGACGAGAAAAAAGCCAAGCGTGCTGGTCTGTTGCACGATATTGGCAAGGCAGTTGATCACGAGGTGGAAGGCTCGCACGCCATCATTGGTCGCGACCTGGCCCGCAAGTACGGTGAGGCCGAGGACATTGTCTATGCCATCGGCGCGCACCACGAGGATCAACCGCCCAAAAGTGTGCTCGATGTGCTGGTGCAGTCGGCTGATGCCCTTTCCGGCGCCCGTCCGGGGGCACGAAAAGAGATGCTGCAGAGCTATGTCAAACGTCTGGAAGACCTGGAAAACATTGCTAACAGTTTTTCCGGCGTGGAAAAATCCTACGCCATCCAGGCTGGTCGGGATCTGCGCATCATGGTAGACAGCCAGAAGGTGCGGGATGAGGATGCCATTTTACTCAGCCGCGATATCGCCAAGGCAGTGGAAGAGCAGCTGTCCTACCCAGGCCAGATCCGCATAACCGTTATCCGCGAAACACGCTCCGTAGAATACGCCAAGTAGAGGAAGAAATGCAGACTGCAGCAGAACAGATTGCCCTGATTGAGCGGGGAACCGTTGATTTCCACACCAGGGAAGACCTGGTCAAAAAACTGGAGCGCTCCATCGCCACCAAGACGCCCTTGCAAATCAAGGCGGGCTTTGACCCGACCGCGCCGGATCTGCATCTCGGCCACACTGTGCTCATCCAGAAACTGCGGCATTTTCAACGTCTGGGCCACAAGGTCAACTTCCTTATCGGCGATTTTACTGCCACCATTGGCGATCCCACCGGCAAATCTGAAACCAGGCCGCCCTTGACCAGAGAAGACGTGCTTCGTAACGCTGAAACCTACAAGGATCAGGTTTTCAAGATCCTGGATCCTAAAAAGACCGAGGTGGTCTTCAACTCAACCTGGCTGAGTCAACTGAGCCCTTATGACATCATTCGTCTGGCCTCGCAATTAACGGTAGCGCGCATGCTTGAGCGGGATGATTTCAAGAAGCGCTTTGAATCCAACCGGCCCATTTCGGTGCATGAATTCCTCTACCCGCTCATCCAGGGTTACGACTCGGTTGCGCTCAAGGCAGATGTGGAGGTGGGCGGCACGGATCAGCTCTTCAACCTGCTCATGGGCCGGGATTTGCAGCGCAGCTGGGGCCAGGAGGCACAGGTGGTACTGACCACGCCACTTCTGGAAGGACTGGACGGGGTCAACAAGATGAGTAAATCCCTTGGTAACTACATCGGCATTTCCGAGGAGCCGGACAGCATTTTCGGCAAGGTCATGTCGGTGAGCGATGTGCTGATGTTCCGCTATTACGAGCTGTTAAGCGATCTTTCCCTGGCTGAGATTGCGGAGTTGAAGCAGCAGGTGGACACCGGGGCAGTCCATCCTAAGGATGCCAAGGTGCAACTGGCTAAAGAGCTGGTTACCCGCTTCCACAGCGCCAAGGATGCTGATGCCGCCCAGCGCAACTTTGAACAGGTCTTTGCCCGCGGTGAACTGCCCGAGGAGATCGATGAGATTGAGCTTGCCGTATCGGGCGAGAGCCTCTGGGCGCCCAAACTGCTGCATGAGGCAGGGCTGGTCAAATCTTCCTCGGAAGGGCGCCGCATGATTGAGCAGCAGGCGGTCAGTATTGATGGGGTTAAGCTCACTGATGTTGAAGCCTTGATTGCCACCTCAGTGCCTGTGCTGCTCCAGGTGGGCAAACGGCGTTTCTGCCGGGTCAGCTTTATCCGCTCATAGGCATTTTTTCATTTTTCCGTAGGAGGCGGCGGTCCAAATGCGGAGACAGCCTTAGATTTCGGGAGCCTGTCAATCCGCCCGCCGCTTCTGCTTGCCCCCATGGCCGGACTCACCCATTCGGCCCTGCGCGCAACCATTCGTCTCTTCGGCAGCGTGGGCCTGCTCAGCACTGAAATGCTGTCTGCAGTCCGGCGGTTCTCCTCCCTTTTTTGATCACTCAGAAAAGTAGAGGCTATGCAGCCATTCTCAGTTTTTGTCTTGGCGTAATGCCGCC
>CAZEIT010000120.1:0-6471 GCA_964512515.1 uncultured Desulfobulbus sp. | reverse complement strand
AGAACTATCAATGGTCTGGGCCGAACCAGGACGCCCTGCGTGTCCTGTGGACTGAGCTGGAATTTTATTCCCTGCTGAAGGATTTGCCGGAAAAGCGGGAGCAACTGGCTACAACAGGCTTTCATCTGGTCAATACAGAGACCCGGTTGCAAGAGCTGATGCAGCGTTTGCAAAAGGAACCGCTTCTGGCCATAGATACCGAGACCGATGGTCTGGACCCGCTGCACGCGAATCTGGTTGGCGTTTCCCTGGCAATACGTGAGGATGCGGCCTGGTACCTGCCCTGCGGCCACCGCGATCAGGATGGTGAACTTTTGCCGGACCAACTTCAGCCAGATAAACTGGCCGAGACCCTGAGGCCGCTGCTGGCCAAAAGCGAGAGCATAAAAATCGGCCACAATCTAAAATTTGATCTGGCCATACTGTCGGCAGCACAGAATGGCGGCCTGGAACTGGCGGGCCCTTTGTACGATACTATGGTCGGAGCCTGGCTTTTGAATCCGGAGCGCCGCAGTTTGAAGCTTGACGATCTGGTAGGCGAGCTAGGCTTTGCCATGACCAGCTTCACTGAGGTAACAAAAGGAGACAAGGCGGCAGATGCCTTTTGCCGAGTGAGCCTTGAAGCTGCGCAGACCTACAGCTGTGAGGATGTGGTGGCCGCCATCAAGCTGTACCGGCACCAGGAGCCCCTTCTTGCCGCCATGAGGCTGGATGCATTGATGGCAGATGTGGAGTGCCCATTCATCCCGGTACTGGCTTCTATGGAAGAGGTTGGCGTGGCTGTGGATACAGATCTTCTGGCAGGGATGGGCGAAGAGTTCAGTACCCGTTTGCAGCGCATTGAAGAGCGCATCCATGCCGAGGCGGGTGAGACGTTTAATATCAGCTCGCCCAAACAACTGGGTGAAATCCTCTTTGAACGCCTTGGGCTGCCCAGGGGCCGCAAAACCAAGACCGGCTGGTCAACGGATGTGAAGGTACTGGAAAATCTGGCGCGGGAGCACGCGCTGCCAGCCCTGGTGCTGGAACACCGCAACCTGGCCAAGTTGAAAAACACTTACGTGGACAAGCTGATAGAACTGCAAGACCCTGCCACCGGTCGGGTGCACAGCTCCTTTAACCAGTGCGGCACTGCCACTGGCAGGCTGAGTTCGAGTAATCCCAACCTGCAGAACATCCCCATCCGCACCGAAGAGGGCCGCCGCATCCGGGCAGCTTTTGTCGCCAGGCCGGGCTCTGTGCTGCTTTCTGCTGATTATTCCCAGATCGATCTGCGGGTGCTCGCCCACTACAGTGAGGATACTGAGCTGGTCGCCGCCTTCCAGGCTGGAGCGGATATCCATCGCCGCACTGCAGCTGAGGTCTTTTTCGTTGCCCCAGAACTGGTAACCTCGGAAATGCGGCGAGTGGCCAAAACCATCAATTTTGGCATTGTCTATGGCATGTCGAGCTTTGGCCTGGCCAATCAGCTTGAATTGAGCCGTAAGGAGGCGCAGATTTTCATTGACCGCTATTTCGCCCATTTTCCTGGTATCAAACGCTTCATGGAAAGCGTGGTGGAGCAGGCCCGGCTGGATGGCTATGTGACAACCCTGAGCGGACGCAGGCGCTTTCTTCCTGATTTGGCCAGCAAAAACCGGACGCAGCGGGAATTTGCCGAACGTGCCGCTATCAACACGCCCATTCAGGGTACAGCGGCTGATATTATTAAGCTGGCCATGCTGCGCCTGCATTACCTGCTTGGAGCAAACAGGTTTACCAGCCGCATGATCCTGCAGGTGCATGACGAGCTGGTTTTTGAGGTGCCCATGGCAGAACTTGAGGAGGTAGCGACCTTGGTGCGCAGCACCATGGAAACAGCCATGCCCCTGCACGTACCATTGGTGGTTAACCTTCATCATGGCAGCAATTTGGACAAGGAAGAGATGCTGGCCAGCGATCTGCCTGCACAAGAAAAAAAATTATAACAGAATAGAAGAAGAGAGGAGAAAAACATGAATATCAAGAATACAGCAGGATTTCCCGTTTTTCTGGCCTGCGCCGCCCTGCTTTTGGCCGCTGTGCCGGCGCAGGCGGAGCAGGATGAAGTAGCCTCCACTGCCAGGGATCAGAAGGGTTTGAGCCTCACTATCTACAACAATGATCTAGCCCTCATCAAAGACAGGCGTGAGATTACTCTCCCAGCAGGCAAGAGTACCCTGGCCTTCCGGGAGGTAAGCGGCCGCATCCGGCCGGAAACTGCCCTGCTTAGCGGCGGACTCGATATTCTGGAGCAGAATTTTGAATACGATCTGCTCACTCCAGAGTCTTTGCTTAGCAAATACGTAGGCCGCGAAGTGAGCATGATCCAGCGCCATCCCACCACGGGTGAAGAACTGCCGCCTCGGCAGGCCCTGGTGCTCAGCGCCGGCCCCAACGGAGTGGTACTCAAGGTGGGCGACCGCATTGAAACCGGGATCAGCGGCAGGCTGGTTTACCCGGATGTACCTCCGAATCTGCGCGACCGGCCCACTCTGACCATGAGCGTGCTCAGCGAACAACCGGGCGCCCGTGAGGTGGAGCTTTCTTACCTCAGCAATGGCCTCACCTGGCAGGCCGACTACGTGGCTGAGCTTGGTAGCGATGAGAGTCAGTTGAATCTCAAAGGCTGGGTCAGCCTTACCAATGAGAGCGGGGCCAGCTACACCAATGCCCAGTTGCAACTGGTGGCTGGTAAGGTGCATGTGGTGGAGGATATGCGCCAGCGTACCATGGAGATGGCGCTAGAGACACGGGCCATGACCGCAGCGCCAAAGCAGGCCATGACAGAAGAGGCCATGTTTGAATACCACCTCTACACCTTGGAGCGACCCACCACTATTCTGGAAAACCAGAAGAAACAGGTTGCGCTTTTGCAAGCAGATGAAGTGAAGAGCAAGAAGGAGTTCATCCTGCGGGGCAGTGACTACTACTATCGTGGCCAGGCGGATAATTTGGGTGAACGTCTGGATGTGGGCGTGGAGCTTGAGGTTAAAAATGAGAAAGAGCATGGTCTGGGCATGCCGATTCCTGCCGGGGTAGTACGGGTCTACAAGAAGGACAGCAAGGGCTTTCTCCAATTTGTTGGTGAAGACCGCATTGAACATACACCAGATAAAGAGATCATGCGCCTGCGCCTAGGCACAGCCTTTGATGTGACTGCGGAAAAGAAGCAGACCAACTTTCGCAAAATTTCCGGCATGGGCCCTTATAACTACAACTACGAGAGCAGCTACCAGGTCACGATCAAGAATGCCAAAGATGAGGCTGTGCAGGTGAAGGTTTTGGAACCGATTCCCGGAGATTGGAAAATTGTGAGCGAATCTGCGGCGCACACCAAGGAATCAGCGCATAGCGCCTCCTGGCTGATTGATGTACCGGCCAAGGGCTCAAACACCCTGACCTATACAGCCGAGGTGCGGTTTTAAGGGTGGCTCATATTGGATTTCATCCTATTTGCCTGTGTTTGTTTGATGAAGGGCAGTAGTATTGTGCTGCTGCCCATTTTCGCATCTTTGATTCTAATTCTATATCAAAACCCTATTTGTGTCGGCTTTGGCAAATCATCCTCGAAGTACCTTTATATACGCCTGCATCGTTTTCTCCTCATTTCCTTGATCTTATCTTTGATTCAGAAATGGAATTCGGCGGCACCTGATTCGGAGGGTGGCCGAGAGGAGGCTGTCACTGTATGCCTGTTATTCTTTGCGCTCTTTCTGCGTTACAATTTTCTCGCCTCATGATTTCCGTTATGGTAAGTACTGTTGTGACCATTTGACATTCAGAGGGCTTACTGCTTGAGTTTTACTAATAATTTTTTTAAGTATACACAATGTTGTAAGGATCATTTTGGATTACATTGCTTGTGCCTAGTGGAGCAGTAAGCAAGCAGGAAAAAGTTAGCTGGAGTTGAATCCGGTCGATCCGAAGCGGGATCAGTCTGGGTTTATCAAGTTCTTGGCCATGACCAAGAGATAGGCATTTTTAGTGTTCTCCATGAGAGCAGCCGAACATCAGATCAGAATGTTCGTGAGTCGAAAAGAACAGACCTGCTCACATGGTAGTTGCCCTTGAATGGGTGCCGGTATAATACAGAGTAATTGCATCTTGATCCTGTGTTATAAACATGGCAGGACGAGAAAGGAAGGGGTCGCTTCGCGGCAAAAAACTCACCACAATCGAGCAGGGAGAAACACGATGTGTAAACAACTGGCAGTAATCGTTCTGGGTTCTTTAATGACGGCCTCTGGAGCCATGGCAGGCATGGTTTCCTTTGACTTCACCGGCACTACCACAGAGGCTACCAAGACTAAAACCTTCACCGAAAACGGCTTGACCGCCACTGCTTCTGGGGCAACCGTTCGTATGGCAACAGAACCAACTGCATTGACATTCGTTGGGCAGACTGTAAGCGGGCTTGGTGTTGGCAGTATCAGCGACTGGGATACGTTAGGTGTGGGCATGGCTTTTATCAATTACTCGTTCACAGGGCCTGGTGAAACCTTATTTCTGGATTTTGATAAGGAAGTCCGCCTAAACACGGTTGACTTGGGCGGGATCTGGGTTTCCGGAGCCTGGCCCCAGTTTACCGCTGTGGTATCGGCTATCGATGAGAATAACAACAACATCGGTATGGTTGGCCTGAACCCTTGGGGGGCTGCAGTTGCCGATTGGATAGACTTTGACACTGTACCGTATGCGGAAAAATACGGTTTTGGAGCCATGAGTTTTACTTTGGGTGAGTTGCTGCCCACCGCAACCCGCTTCGCCTTTTCAGGCATTGTTGGTCTTGACCACCTCGACACCCATTATATCCTTGGTGGGGTTGATGTAACTCCGATTGATCCGCCCAGCGCACCGGTGCCCCTGCCTGGAACTCTGGTTATTCTGGGCTTTGGCCTCATGGGCCTGACAGGGATAGCGCGTCGCAAGGAGCGGTAATCTGCATCCATCTCAATAGCTCTGCCCTTCCCAGGCAGAAAAACCCAGCAAGCCTCCCTGGCCGGAAGACTTGCTGGGTTTTTTCATTTTCAAGTTTGACCGAATTTCAATCCAACGGGTCGAACAGATCCTTGGTGGCGTAGCACATGGGGCAGACCCACTCCTCCGGCAGATCGTCAAAGGAGGTACCTGCCGGAATGTTGTTCATGGCGTCACCAAGAACTGGGTCATAGACATAACCGCAGTTGGCGCAGATAAATCGTTCGCTTTTTGCCTGGGTTTGCATACCTATACCGCAAAGTATTTTGCCTGGGGATGGTGGGCCACAATGGCTGAGGTGGTCTGCTCCGGCACCATGAGCATGTTTTCGGTCAGACTAACGCCAATGGCCTCTGGTTTGAGCAGAGCAAAGACTGGTCGGTGCGCCTCCAGATCCGGGCAGGCCGGATAACCAAAGCCGTAGCGGGAGCCCTGATAACTCTGGGTGATGGCTCCTGCTACCGGCTCAGGCGCAGCCTCGCCTATGCTTAGTTCCTGGCGCATGATTGCATGCCAGTATTCAGCCAAAGCATCGGTGATCTCCACACTCAAGCCGTGCAGCATCAGGTAGTCGTGGTAGGCGTTGGCCGCATAAAGCCGGGCTGTTTCCTCGGCAAAACGCGGGCCAATAGTCACCACAAAAAAAGCGGCAACATCTCCACCTGCATCAGCGCTTTTAAAGTAATCGGCGATGCAGAGATAGGGCGCCTGTGCCTGCCTGGGAAAAGAAAAGCGGTATTCCTTGTCTTCATCCCTGACCAGGAGATTGTCTCCTTCGGACTGGCAGCGGAAATAGCCATAGGAAACCTTGGCCTCAATCCAGCCTGCATCAAGGGCCTGGCTGCAGAGCCTGTGGTAGAGCGGCTCCACTGTTTCTGTCAGCAGGCTCTGATATTCGTCGGCGCTCATCTTGCCACGGCGATAGCCCCAGCGGCCCCGGAACAGCGCCTGCACATTGACCAGGTTCAGCACCTCCTGTAGGTTGATATCTTCCCGGTAGCGCTGACCAAGAAAGGGCGGTTCCGGTACCGGGTTGTCGCGCCTCAATTCCTCCTTCACCCCGGGCTTCATGGCCTGCACCGCTGTTGCTTCATTCCAGGTGGTGGCGCGCAGCTTGCCCTGTTCAAATTCCTGCACCGCCTTGAGTCCGGCAAAGGCATCAGCGCAGTACACCACCGGCTCTGGATAGCTGGGTGCGCAATTCTGGGCTACAAACTTCGGGGTCAGAGCGGCTCCGCCCAAAAGGATGGGCATGGTGAGGCCGGCATCTCGGTACTGCGGCAGGGATTCCTGCATGACAATGGCGGACTTCACCAGAAGACCGCTTAGGCCGATCAGGTCTGCCTTCAACTCTTTGGCCTTTTCGATAATCGTTTCCGCAGGCACCTTGATGCCGATGTTGTGCACGGTGTAGCCGTTGTTGCTCAGGATGATGTCCACCAGATTTTTACCGATGTCGTGCACATCACCCTG
>CAZEIT010000119.1:0-6473 GCA_964512515.1 uncultured Desulfobulbus sp. | reverse complement strand
CCATAGAAGAGGCGACAATGAGCGTGCCCTGGACCGCAGCACAGATTGAAGGTGAATTATGTTTTCTAGCGAGCCTTGGTTTTGCCGCTGAAATCGACGGACAACTTGTGGCCTTTGCCCTGTTTAGAACCTGCCCGCCCGAATGTGAACTGTTGCGGGTGGGGGTATATCCACACCAGCGGCGTAAAGGGCTGGCATCGTCACTTTTAACCTTTGGCTCTAAGCACTGTATCCAACTCGGCTGTCAGGTCTGTTTCCTTGAAGTGCGCGCCTCCAACATGGCAGCTCTTCAGTTCTATGCCGCCCTTGGTTTTCACCTGGATGGACGGCGCAAACGTTACTACACCAATCCCGAGGAAGATGCCCTGCTTTTACATCGGGATTTGAATTGAGATAAGGGAGATGCCTATGAAAAATCTGCGTGATCTGCACGTACAGGGGAAACGGGTCCTTGTCCGGGTTGACTTCAACGTCCCCATGAACGACAAGGGTGAGGTCAGCGATGATCTGCGCATCCGCATGGTTTTACCCACCTTGGAATATCTCATCGAACAGGGAGCCAAAATCATCCTCTGCACCCACATGGGCCGACCCAAGGGACAACGGGTGGAAAAATATTCCCTGGCCCCGGTTGCTGCCTATCTGGCCAAACTATTAAATAAACCGGTACCGCTTGCGCCAGATTGCACTGGCCCAGAGGTTGAAAAAGTGGCCAAGGCTGTGCAGAACGGCGAATTACTCATGCTGGAAAATCTGCGTTTTCATCCTGAAGAGGAAAAAAACGACCCTATCTTTTCCCAGCAACTGGCTGCCCTCGCGGAAGTGTATGTGAATGACGCCTTTGCCGTTTCCCACCGCGCCCATGCCTCGGTTGTGGGAGTGGCCGCCTATGTGGCGGACAAGGCTCCCGGTTTTCTTCTACAAAAGGAAATTGATTATTTTCATCGCGCCTTTGACGAGCCGCAGCGGCCCCTTATTGCCCTGGTTGGTGGAGCCAAGGTTTCCGGCAAGCTTGAGGCCCTTGAAAATATGCTTGGCAAGGTAGACCGGCTTATCCTGGGCGGCGCCATGGCCAACACCTTTTTAAAGAGCCAGGGCTATGATGTGGGCGCATCCAAGGTCGAGGATGAGCTGCTTGATACCGCCAGAAACCTGCTGCAAAAGGCCAAAGAGAAAAAGGTGAAGGTCTATCTACCGGTGGATGTGATAGCAGCCGACAACTTTGCCCCGGATGCCATCAGCAAGGCAGTGACCATTCAGGACATACCCGCCGGCTGGATGGCGCTGGATATCGGCCCCGCCTCGGTGCTCTGCTTCAAGGAAGTGCTGGCCGAGGCGAAAACCATTGTCTGGAACGGCCCCATGGGCGCCTTTGAAATGGATGCCTTTGCCCGTGGCACCATGGCCATGGCACACGAGATCGCAGCGGCGCACGCACTCAGCGTTACCGGTGGCGGCGACTCCAACGCGGCTATTGAGCAATCGGGCGAGGCAGACAATATTTCCTACATGTCCACTGGCGGTGGTGCCTTTCTCATGCTGATGGAAGGTAAGGACCTACCTGGCATCAAGGCGCTGCAATAAGCGCATGCTTCCCAGCCCGCAACCACAAGGACACCAATGAATAGACGAGCCCTTCTTGCTGGAAACTGGAAAATGCACATGAACATCGCCCAGGCAATTGAGCTGGCACAGGCTGTGGCCATGGCCTGTTCGAGCTGTGCGGATCGCGACGTCATGCTGGCTCCGCCCTTCACCGCCTTGGCCAGTGTTGCTCAGGCCCTGCAGAGCAGCAATGTTTTGCTCGCTTCTCAGAATGTGGCCTGGGAAGCACAAGGTGCATTCACCGGAGAGATTTCACCGCCCATGCTTACCGATATTGGTGTGCGCATGGCCATTATCGGCCATTCCGAGCGGCGGCAGATATTTCTGGAAGACGACGCCATGGTTAACCGCCGCCTGCGCGCAGCCCTCGTATTTGGGCTCACGCCGGTGCTCTGTATCGGCGAGACCCTGCAGGAACGTGAAAGCGGAGCCACCTTCAACGTACTGGAAAAACAACTGCGCGAAGCCTTGCAGGCAGTAACGTTAGATCAGGCAGAACAGATCGTGCTCGCCTACGAGCCGGTCTGGGCGATTGGTACCGGCAAAACCGCCACGACCGGACAGGCTCAGGAAGCGCATGCGTTTTTGAGGGACTTGTTGGCAGGTTTGTTCAACAAAAATGTTGCCGAAACAATCCGCATCCTGTATGGTGGTTCGGTTAAGCCTGACAATATTGATGAATTGATGGCTCAGGCAGACATTGACGGTGTCCTGGTCGGCGGGGCAGCGCTTAAAATTGAATCGTTCGAGCGGATCATTCGCTTTCAATGACTACTATACTGATAGTTCTGCACGTTGTTGTTTGTTTCTTCCTGATCAGCATTGTCTTACTGCAGCATGGTAAAGGAGCAGACATCGGTGCAACATTTGGCGGCTCCAACCAATCTTTATTTGGGACAGAAGGCCCCTTGCCGTTGCTGAATAAGATTACAACCTTGGCTGCCATCATTTTCATGGGCACATCGGTGAGCTTGGCTTATATCTCCGCCAACAAAAGCACGGGTTCGGTGATGAGTAACTTGCCAGCGCAGGAACAAGCAGCTCCGGCATCTTCGCAATCAACTCAGCCTGCCCTACCGGTGGCTCCGGCTGCGGTTGATCCCCAGCCTTCGCAGCAACAGAGTAAAGAGTAAAAATTTTTCATTTTGCCGAAGTGGTGGAACTGGTAGACACGCTATCTTGAGGGGGTAGTGGCCCACGGTCGTGCGAGTTCGAGTCTCGCCTTCGGCACCACATTAGTATCTAAAGAAGTACCAAGAAGTACATTAACCCCGTGAGACCACAAGGTTTTACGGGGTTTTTCTTTGCCTTCTCGTTTCGTAAGCTCCTTAAACAACATTGACATCCACAACATAAACCGGGCACAAAGCCGGGTACCACTCAGTTGCAATCGAATCACTGGTTACAAAATACCCAGGCAAAAAGATAATTGCCATGCTAGCAGCCATCCAGACAATAAACGCCAGGCCCAAAGAAAAAGCGTACTAACTCAATAACAGCACGAGCCTTTCCCATCGCATAGCTATCAAAGGAAAAAACCCGACGCTATCGCTACGAGTTGTCGATTCCTGGCCACCCATACCGCTGACGGTATCCACACAACCACCAAACGCGTTGTTTTCGCTGCTAAAAACTGACACAGCATCCAAAATCCGCAATGGCTGAGGCAATTAAGACGGCAAAGATTATCAGCTTTGCTCCATTGATCATGGCCATATCTGTATAGACAGTCAAATTCACTGATTAAAATGGGCATGGCGAAGCCTATGCCGGCCAACAAGGAACATTCGAGCAGCAATGGCCAGGATATCTTGACCCAATTGCCCCACTCCTGTTTTGATCATAAGCGCGCTGAAAAACAGAATGCCGATGGTAAGGCCCAAATACGCAGTGGAGGGAGCCGCAGGTGGAGTGGCCGCCGCCACGTTCTTGAAAAAGCACTGGCATGAGTGCAGTCACTACCACCCGCACAAAGGCGGAATTACCCACATCTTAGAGGGCCCAACTCCACTCTTCCCTGGTTAACAAACGAAAAGGCGACTAACTAATTTTTTTCTTGATCTACAGGGGGTTAGCTGGTGAAAATAGAACGAGACAAGTTATCCTGAGAGCCCCTTCGATGTCAAGTAAGGGTGGCCGCAGAGGCGCAAGACCTCCTGCCGCATTTTTTCACCTCAAAAAGTCTGCGATGCAGACAATGAACCAGGGCACTCGGGAGGATAAAGCCTATGATAAAAAATTTGCTGCTGTTTTTTACTGTCGCGATGTTCAGCCTTTCCGCATGCAGCGGATCCACGGTTCTCTCCAATTACAGTGGACCGCAATATCCTGAAACTGCCCAGGTGGCTGTCCTCTTTCAGGCCAGTCAAGTGCAGCCCTCCTGCCGGGTTTTTGCCGAGCTCTTTGCCTTTTTCCCGGCGGATGTTTCTGCTCAGACCATAGAAACGGTTCTGGTAGACGAAGCCCGCACCCGGGGAGCGCATGTGCTGTTGATTGGTCAGAGCCGCGAGAGTGAAAAGGATGAAGATCTGTATCTTATGTACCTGGGACCGCCGCGAGAATACGCCATGGACAGGGGCTGGAGTGACTGGATAGCTGGCTACACCATCTGGAAGGAGCAACTGGGCTGGGTGAGCCTGGGCCATGGCGAGTGGGGCCGGGATGATGTGACCTACCCTGTGCCCTTGGCAGTGCAGGCAGCCATGCTCCGTTGTCAATAGACTGAATTGAAGCAAGCCATAATTACATTCTGAACACTGAGCAGAATTCCACTTGTTAACCAGTAATCTTTATGGCCTGAGTGCACAGGCTGATCATACAGATGGAGGATGAGATGCTGACCCTTTCCTTTGTCGCCTCTGTGGGCGACTTTATCACCCGGACCAAGGTTGTGGAGCAGATTAAGGACGTTGAAGCTGCTGCCCTGTTTACCAACCCCTGGTTCCTGGTGCCTTTTATCGCCTTGATCGGCTACATGATGTACAAGCAGGCCTGGAAGGACATAGTTATCTTGGTTATTTTTGTTGGCGCTTGGTATGCTTCAGGTACCGAGTACATGCAGACTCTGGTGGTAGGCGATGAACTGCAGATCAGCAAGGTGCTGCCCGTAGTTTTTGGCGGCGCGGTTGCCTTGGGCCTGGTGGTGTATCTGCTCATCAGCCGCGATTGACTTTCCACCTGATTTGAATAGGGGCTTGCATGCTGCTTTCACCCAGAGTGCAGCTGTGCTAAGCAGGACAAGGAGGCGCAATGCAGTACCGTAACGCCGTATTTGTGGTCACAGAAGAACAGTCCTGCCCGGTCTACAGCGTGGGTGACAAATTCAGGGCCAGGGAAATGATACTCAGTATCAGTCGTGGCAAGCCTGCCTGTTTGTCGATGCTGGCCGAGCTGCTGCCACTGCTCTCAACAGATTTACAGACCAACAAGGCGGTGCGCTCCAAACTCAACCGCGGTAAATTCGAATGCGGAGGCTGCCAGGGTATCATTCGCTTTGAACCCCAAAAAACCGGTGAATTTGCCACTGTGCAGATGAAACTCCTGGCTGCGGCAGAGCGCCGGGAAAAATTTTTCCACACAGATCAGGGCTTTGCCGTAATCCGCGCCCTCGATAGCTTTGCCGAGCTGGATGACGAGCAATTGCACACCTTTTGCGATGCGGGCCGGGTGCAGCAATACGAAACTGATGAACTCATTGTTAGCCAGGGAGAAGCGGCAGATCGTCTTTTTATAGTGCTTTCTGGCCAAGTGCGGTTGGAGGTGCAAGGACAGCCAAATTCAGAGCTTGGTCCGGGCGCGCTCTTTGGTGAATTGAGTTTTGTTGCTGATACAGCCTACACCGCCAATTACCGCTGTCTTGAGACTACGGCTCTCTTGGTTCTCACAGTGAAAGAGCTCAAGAATTTTTTGGGTAAAGATCCGGTTCTGCATGTCTTTTTCTACCGTCAGCTTGCCAAACGAGTCGAAAACCAGATCCGCCACTTGGCAGGTCTCAGTGCAAGCCTGAGTGGCAGCCTTAAGGATGTGATGGCCGTGGATCTCTTCCAACTTATCAACACCAGCCAGAAAACCGGTCGGGTTGAACTCTTACTTCAAAATGGCAGCACAGGTGAGGTGCTCTTCAATGAAGGCGAACTAGTAGCCGCCCGGTACGGAGAGCGGACTGGAAAAGAGGCCTTTTTCTCCCTGATTGGCCGCGATGACGGCACCTTTAACTTCATTACCGGCCTGACGGCGGAGGAAAAAAAACTGCCTGTTGTAGGCGGTTTTATGAGTCTGGTTATGGAGGGCATGCAGAAACTCGATGAGCAGGGCCCATGAAGCCCTGCTCGCAGGAATGTTTTTTCAATTCCAGATCAAAAAATATAAGGAGGCGAAGCAAATGTGACGTAGACGTACATAGAGGTACTCCAAGACACATTTGCCGAAGCCAGCACAGATAGAGCTTTGGAATGGAATTACAGCTTTTCGAAGAGGAGACAGGCGTTGGTGCCGCCAAAACCGTAGCTGTTGCTCATCACGCCGTGAAGGGGTGTTTCCCGCAACTTGGTGACAATATCCATGGCAGCGGCTTGCGGCTCCATCTCTTCAATGTTTGCCGAGGCGCAGATGAAGTTGTGCTGCAGCATGAGCAGCGAATAAATGGCCTCGTGCACTCCTGCTGCCCCCAATGAATGGCCGGACAGAGATTTGGTCGAGCTGATGGGCGGGCTCTTCTCGCCAAAAACTTCCTGAATAGCGGTTAGTTCCACCAGATCGCCAATGGGAGTTGAGGTACCGTGTGCGTTGATATAGTCAACCGGTTTCCTGAAATTATCCAGGGCTAGACGAATGCAGCGCACCGCCCCTTCACCGGATGGCGTAACCAG
>CAZEIT010000118.1:0-6538 GCA_964512515.1 uncultured Desulfobulbus sp. | reverse complement strand
TAATTAGCTGTCTTTTAAACTGAAGCCCCTTGGAACATTGTTCCGAGGGGTTTTTCTTTTTATGGCACTGGCACCCTTGCCACCGACCGTGACATGCGTAATGCTCGCTTGTTCCGCCATGTACCTTTGTGGAATATTCCGGTGTGGTTGCGCTATCAACCTCGCCGGGTGCGCTGCTCCAGATGTGGCGGCGTCCGCACGGAGCAGCTTCCCTGGGCGACAGGCAAGCAGCGGTTGACTCGTGCCTATAGTTGCTTTCTGGCCAAATGGGCCGAATTGTTGTTATGGCATTCGGTCGCCAAGCTGTTTGGCTGCGCCTGGAGAACGATTGCCACAGCTCTCAAGAGCGTGGTCAAGTATGGCATGGAGCACCGTGACCTCAGCGGCGTTACCCATATCGGTATTGACGAGATTTCGCGGAAGAAGGGTCAAGCTTACCTCACCAATGTGTACGATCTCCGCTCAAAGACCTTGCTTGATCTGGAGTGGGGGTTGAACGGGCCAAGGATACCTTGCACAGCTTTTTCAAGTATCTCGGGCTGGAGCGGACAAGCAAGCTTCAGGGCATCTGCTGCGATATGTGGAAGCCCTATGTCGAGGTGATCAAGGAATGTGCGCCGCAGGCAACCCTTGTGTTCGATACATTTCATATTGTTCGCCACCTGATGGAGGCGGCTGGCCAGGTGCGGCGAGATGAGATCCGTGAGAAAGGCAAAGAACATAAGGAACTTATGAAGGGCAGCCGCTACATCTGGCTCAAGAACCCCTGGAATCTGACGCCAAAACAACGGATCAGGCTCAGCAGCCTTGAGCACATGAACCTGAAAATCAACCGGGCCTATCTCCTCAAGGAACGCTTTCGTGATCTATGGTCCTACAAAACAAAGCCCTGGGCTAAAAAGTACTTCAAGCAATGGTTCTGGTGGGCAACGTATTCCCGATTGGAACCCATGCGCGAATTCGCCTGGATGATTCGCCGCCATGAGGAAAACATCCTGACCTGGTTCCACATGCCCATCACCAACGGCTCTGTCGAAGGACTCAACAACAAAGCCAAGGTGGCCCGCCACAAGGCTTACGGATTCAGAACCGCTGACCACTTCATCTGCAATCTCTACCACTGCATGGGCAACTTACCGGCTCCTCCTCTCATGCACAGATTTGTGTGAGGATCCCCATCAAGAAAAGTTTTATGCATTGTTGATTAAAATTACTCATATATTGCAATTAAAATACAGCCTATTCGTTCATTGATATGTTTTTTAAATACTTTCAAATGTTGCCTAAGAAGGTGCAGGGAGCTTGAGCTGGCATAAAGGATTAACTCCTGCCAAGGCCACACAAGGATTCTGTTATTAAAACAGTTGCGCTGGTTCAATTTCTACTGGCAAGGGTAAGCTCAAGCATAAACAAAAAGCGTGTCAGAAAAGACTGACACGCTTTGTATATTTCCCCACCTTTTTCGTTTGGACGACAACTCGCCCAACTTTACAAAGGCCCGCTCACAACGCAAACTATTCCAAAATAAAGTCGGCCCGACGGTTATAGGCATAATCGTTTTCATTCTCGCCTAAAAAGAGTGGTCGCTCTTCACCATAGCTGATGGTGCGGATGCGGCTTTCAGCCACGCCCAACTCCATCAGATAGCCCTTGGCGCTAGCTGCACGCCGTTCACCCAAGGCAAGGTTGTATTCATTGGTACCCCGGTAGTCGGTGTTGCCTTCAACCACTACATTACGGGAAGGGTTACTGTTAAGATATGCGCCGTTATGCTCCATGCTGGGAATCTGATCAGCTCGGATTACAGACTGGTCAAAATCGAAGTAGACCGGCTTCATCTCGGGAGACGAGCGGCCATGTTCCCGCTTGTAGGCATCGCTTTGGGAGTCAGCATTGGAAAAGAGACTGCCTGTGCCCGCCGCACCACCGGTTGCATCCAACCCCTCTGTGGCAGGGCCAAACCCATCCTGGCCAGGCCGCATTTCTTCGGTGATCTGGCCTTCACGGAAGCCATCGGTCATACTGCCTTCGGGCCGGTTGTTTCCGGTTGGCGTGTACGGAGTCACTTGTTTGGATTTACAGCCAACCAGCAGCATAGAACAAACAAGCACACTCAAAAATAGAGTTCTCGAAATTTTCACCATGGAAGACCTCGCAAAAATGTGAAAGTTGCCGCGACGTATGTATATAGCGCCCCTGCCGGGAAAAGGTCAAGGGAAACAGCGGTGTTGCCAGGTTAAAACACGCTTGTTTCCTGCCCGATTTCAGGTTTTTCTTGCGCCTCAACACAGGCGATGGTAGATCACCCGGAAGTATTATCCCATTTTCAGGAGGAAGCACGCATGCTCAACAGGTTCAGCGTACTGATTATCACTCTTATTGCCGGTATCTCCATGTTTTGCCAGCCTGCAGCCGCAGCGGAAAAAACCATTGTTTTCGCCTCTGACGCCACCTGGCCACCCATGGAGTTTGTTGACGAGCAAAAAAACCTGGTCGGCTACGCTATTGACATGGTGTATGCCATTGCCAAGGAAGCCGGATTCAAGGCTGAGATTAAAAACACTGCCTGGGACGGTATTTTTGCCGGGCTTGCCGCTGGCAAGTACGATGCCATTGCCTCTTCGGTCTCCATCACGGATGACCGCAAAAAAAGCATGGACTTCAGTGAGCCGTATTATACGGTACGCCAGGCCCTGATAGTGCGCAAGGACTCAAACGCCGCCACCCTGGCCGACTTGAATGGACAGAAAGTTGGCGGTCAAATCGGCACTACCGGCTATTTTACCATCAAAAAAGACAAAAGCCTGCAGCCCAAGTCTTATGACGAGATTGGTCTTGCCATGGAAGACTTGAACGTTGGCAGATTGGCGGCAGTAGTCTGTGACGACCCGGTTGCCGCTGACTATGCCCTGAAACGTTACCAGGATACCCTGAAAATCGTCCAGATCATTGAGAGCAGCACCGCAGAGCAGTATGGTTTTGCCGTTAACAAGGGCAATGACGAGGTGCTGGCCCTGATCAACAAGGGTTTGGCAACAGTTAAAGAAAAGGGAATTGACAAGGAACTGCAGAAAAAGTGGATTGGCCAGTAAGCAGTCTCTGCCATGACTGAACGGCAAAGCCCGAAAATAGATGTGGGGGATGGCGCGGCTATCCCCCGTCGCGAAGACAGGGGTTTGGTGTCTGCCTGGTGGATCGCCCTGACAGGCGCAGTAGCACTGCTGGTTCTGCTGCCCCTGCTCAAGCCTGACCCATACCTGGATATCCTTCGCTTCATTCCCGATGGTATTCTGATCACCTTTCAGGTGACCATTTGCTCAATTGTTCTTGCCATTATCATTGGCCTGCTCACCGGCCTGGGCCGCATATCCCGCAACCGCTTCATCAACCTGATCGCCTCCTTCTACGTGGAGGTGGTGCGCGGGATTCCGCTTTTGGTACAACTGTTCTACATCTACTTTGCCCTGGGCCGACTGGTGAAGATGCCGGACATTGCCGCAGCCATCATCGCCATGGCCTTCTGCTATGGCGCATATATGGGCGAGGTGTTCCGCGCAGGCATCAAATCCATTGATCGTGGTCAGTCCGAAGCCTCGCACTCGCTGGGCTTCAACCACCGCCAGACCATGATGTATATCGTCCTGCCCCAGGCCTGGCGCACCATCCTGCCGCCGGTGGGCAACGAATTCATCGCCCTTTTGAAAGACACCTCGCTGGTCTCCATCTTGGCCGTGTCCGATATCCTCAGGCGAGGGCGCGAGTATGCTTCCGAGAGTTTCAACTATTTTGAAACCTACACCATTATTGCCCTGGTCTATTTGCTCATCACCCTGATCCTGTCCAAAGGGATCAGCATCATGGAATACCGGCTGAGCCATTATGAGCGGCACTGATTCCATTATCCAACTGCGCAGTGTCAACAAGTCCTTTGGCGCATACCACGCGCTCAGCGATATCAATCTGGATATCCGGCCTGGTGAAAAAATTGTGGTGATCGGCCCGTCCGGTTCGGGTAAATCCACCCTGCTGCGTAGCATCAACCGGCTTGAAACCATCGACAGCGGTTCCATTCGCATTGATGGCCACGATTTGTATGACCCTGCGGAAAACATCAACAGTATCCGCATGGAAGTGGGCATGGTGTTCCAGAATTTCAACCTGTTCCGCCATAAAACCGCACTGCAGAACTTGACTCTTGCTCCAGTCAAATTAAAAAAGCTGCCACTTGCCCTGGCAGAAGAGAAGGCCATGACCCTGCTCACCAAGGTGGGCATGAGCGAGCGCAGCGGTCATTACCCGGTCCAGCTTTCCGGTGGTCAGCAGCAACGGGTAGCCATTGCCCGGGCCCTGGCCATGGAACCCAAGATCATGCTCTTTGACGAGCCCACTTCGGCCCTTGACCCGGAGATGATCAACGAGGTGCTGGAAGTCATGATCGCCCTTGCCAAGGAAGGCATGACCATGGTGGTAGTGACCCATGAGATGGGTTTTGCCCGTGAAGTGGCTGACCGCATACTCTTCATGGATGCAGGTCGGATTATTGCGGATCATCCACCCGCGACCTTTTTCAACAACTCCGGCAATCCACGTATCCAGCTTTTTTTGCAGCAAATTCTGTAAACAGCACGCCTATCACCTCAGGCAATCAACAGGTAATGGATCCAAATCTCGGCATCTCTGTGCCCGAACATCTGCTGGGCGTGCACAGCCATCAGGGCAACGGGTACAAACCCCTGGTTGATTACGGTGCGTGGCGGGTGGCCCTGCTCAACTACGATCACACACTTGAAGTGCAGGCACTGGACAGGATGCAGCGCCATAACGAAACAGATGAAGTGTTCGTGCTCCTCAAGGGTCGCTGTCTACTCTTGCTTGGTGATGGCGCAGACCGGGTTGAATGCATCTACGCGGAAGACCTCCGTCCTTGTCTGCTCTACAATGTCCGCCGCGGTGTTTGGCACACCCACACCCTGAGCAGGGATGCCCAGGTTTTGGTGGTGGAAAATCGTGACACCACCTATGACAATTCCCCCTTCACCAGCTTGACCACAGCCCAGCAAGAAGAACTTGTCCGCCTGTGCAAGCTTGCCTGGGGTGGGGTTGTGAACATTTTTTCAACTTAATATCTTGTTTTTACAAGATAACTCTCTCCCCCCCAGGCTTGTTTTGCTGAGGTGCATCGTGTATACTCCCCTCTGATTTGTGCTTTTGCCTTCTTTTTTAAGCAGCCAAGGTTTGCCATGAAAGTATCCTGCAGCAAAAACACCAAGTTCAATTTTATTACCGGCGGTGTGCTGTCCTCGCTGTGCAAGGGCCTCTCAGCCGCCTCCATCGGCACTTTGCTTGAGTCCCGAGGCTTGAGCGTCACTTTTCAGAAATTGGACCCCTATATCAATGTCGACCCTGGCACCATGAACCCCTTCCAGCATGGGGAGGTGTACGTGACGGATGACGGCGCCGAGACCGACCTGGATATGGGACATTACGAGCGTTTCACCAGCGCGGTCATGGGGAAGGTGAACAACTACACCTCGGGCCGCATCTACTACACCGTGATCATGAAGGAACGCCGGGGAGAGTACCTGGGCGGCACGGTGCAGGTAATCCCGCACATCACCGATGCCATCAAGGAAGCGGTGCTCCAGCTCGATGGCTGCGCCGATGTGGCTCTGATCGAAATAGGCGGCACGGTTGGCGACATTGAAGGCTTACCCTTTATTGAAGCCATCCGCCAGTTGCGCATTGACCTTGGCAAGGAATACTCGCTCTTTATCCATCTGACCCTGGTGCCCTACATCCGCACCTCGGGCGAGGTCAAAACCAAACCAACTCAGCACTCAGTGAAAGAACTGCTTGCCTCAGGCATCCAGCCGGATATCCTCATGTGCCGCACCGAGGTGCCATTGTCAGACGAATTAAAGCAGAAGATCGCGTTGTTCTGCAACGTGGAGGCCAAAAACGTCATCTCTACCCTGGATGTGGACAGCATCTATGAGCTGCCCTTGAGCCTGCGTCAGGAAGGGGTGGATGATCGTATCCTCGAAAAGCTTGGCATCTGGACAGGTTCGCCCAATATCGGCCCCTGGCAGAGCCTGGTGAACACCATCAAGAATCCCAAAGATGAAGTGACCATTGCCGTCACCGGCAAATATGTGGAACTCACCGAATCCTACAAGAGCCTGCACGAGGCCCTGGTGCATGGCGGCATAGCCAACACAACCAAGGTCAACCTGCTCTATATCAATGCAGATGACCTGCTCGAGGGCGAGGAGTTGGATAAGCTGGCGGGCTGCCACGGCATCCTGGTGCCCGGCGGATTCGGTAGCCGCGGCATGGAGGGCAAAATTCGTGCCGTTACCTATGCGCGCGAAAACGGCATTCCCTTTTTTGGTATCTGCCTGGGTATGCAACTGGCAGTGGTGGAGATTGCCCGCAACCTGGCTGGCATTGACGGCGCACACTCGGTCGAATTCGACAGCGCCGCCGTTGATCCGGTCATCTACCTGATGACCGAGTGGTTTGACAGCCGCAGCGGCAA
>CAZEIT010000117.1:0-6547 GCA_964512515.1 uncultured Desulfobulbus sp. | reverse complement strand
GATTGGAATTTCGGCAAAAAAATCCTTTTGTATTTCCTGTGCGGGAACAAAAGAGACAAATTCCAACCCAGTCGTTTTGCCAAGATCAGAAATATTTCTAAGCAAATCAGGAATCTCTTGGGTTTTAGGCAGCATAACTACCGTTTCTTCAAACTTCTGCTTCGTTTCATCTAACTCTTTCTTATATTTTGCCAAATTTTTGATTACAGCCTCAGCCTTTTGTATCTCTGCCGTTGTATTCGCTATTTCAGTTTTTAACCTGACCTGCTCGGCATTTTTAGGGCTAAAAATTAAAAAATAAAACAAAGCCAAAGGCAGCAAAAATAGCGCTGCCAAACTCAGCAATTTTACTTTTTTTTCTAGCGCCTGATACTGGCCGTCAATAAAGGTATCAAGTTTACTTTTCTTAATCTCCTTAGCCATGATTCACTTCCTTATTGAGCTGTCACTGGAACTTGATCTTGCTGCTCTGGAACAACTATTGAACTCGTGATGGTAAAGGCTTTCAGATCACGATCTGCATACTTTTTCATATCCGACTTCACCAATACCAAATTCTCCATGTATGGCGAGCCTTCCAAATCAACCATATACTTAGCCACTGTCTGGTTATCCAAAGACATTCCATTAACTTGTATCTGGTTGCCATTTTGGGAAAGGTCCGTCAGCCAAATCCTATCGGAAGGGGTGCGTAAAGCCACATCATCAAGAACATGAACAGTGACGGACGCGGATTTTTTCAGTTGTTCAATCACACCAATTCTAGTTAATAAAAGAGCCTTTTCCTCTTCTAGTTTCTTGATTTCCTTCAACCGTGCGTCATGCTGGCTTTTTTGGGCCTGCAGATCAGTAAGATCAGATTTGAGCCCCTTAACGACCATGATCTGATAGACACTGAAAGCTGTCAGAAGCGCAATAAACAAGGCTACGGCCAAAGCGGCTGTAGTCAATTCTTTTTTAGCTTTATTTCTACGTTTGATTTCCCGGACGGGTAATAAGTTGATTCGTATCATGGCTTAAAGTATGGCTGGGCGAATCGCAAGACCTGTTGCTATTGCCATTTCAGGACCAATGGCCGACAGAAACTGCCGGTCAAATTTCTTTTCGTCAACCTGCATATGTATGAAAGGATCGAATATAGTAACGGACAATTGCGTCTCTTGTGCAATGAAATCCGGCAATCCTGCCACCTTTGAACCGCCACCGCTCAGGACAATACTTTGAAGCACACGTTTTGGATTATTGGAACGGTATAGATCTACCGCTTTTTTAATCTCGGCTACCCACTGACTGCACACTTTCGTAAAAATGCCGCGTATCTTGTCATCATATTCAGGGGCCGCCAGAGCCCCAATCTTGACTTTTTCTGCCTGATCATACTCAATGTCCAAGGCTACCGCTATTTGATTGGTCAACTGCTCGCTTCCAACCACAACATCCCTGGCCAGAACAGAGACGCCTTCAGCGATGATGTTAATATTCATCTTGGAGGCACCAATATCAATTAAGGCTACATTAACGCCATCTCCCCCGGCAGCGCTCCAAATATTACTTAAGGCAAAACCATCCACATCGACCAATACAGGGCTCAATTTTAACGCAGACAGCATATCCAGATATTCGTTGACCACATCCTTTTTGGCGGCAACCAACATAATATCATCCCGGTCAGATCCAGGTTTTTTAGTAGGCAAACGCTGAAAATCCAAATAAACGTCATTCACGTCAAAGGGAATATATTGTTCAGCCTCTGCAGTGATGTATTTAGACAACTCTTCATCGTTCATTGCCTCCAGGTTAATCTTTTTAACAATGACAGAGTAACCAGAAATTGAAACACCTACTTTTTTCCCTTTTATTTTTAAATTTTTGAGCAGCGAGGCAACAACCTTCCCTACTGCTTCTGGCTCGTGTATAGCCCCATCCTCAACGGCTTCTGCCGGCAAGAGTGCACCCCCAGCAGCCAGCAATCGGTATCCTCCTTTCGCTACTCGCTGAAGCTGACAAATCTTAACGGCGTGCGTGCCGATATCTATTCCAATAACAAGCTCTTCTTTCTTCGCCATGGCCTCTCTTACCAGTAATGGACTGCACCTGACAAACAAATCCCATTGTTGTATCTTTATAGCTCATACAGGAGGTGTTTTGTCAAGTACGGGAAACTTTTTTTTATATTTTTTTCAAAAAAAAACAAATGGCTAGCCCTTCTTTTTTCCAACCTTTACCGTGCAATAAATTATCAAAACGGTTAACATGTTGAAATATATATGTTTTATTATCCCACCCGGCTTTTTACACCTTGCTCGCTCTTAGAGTTTCGGGTAAACGACAATCGTCGTTCAATTTTTTATTCTACAGGTTAAAAAAACGTGCGCACATCACAAACCTACCAACGTGGCTCCGCTCTCTGGGAGAATATCCAGGCAATCTGTATTGCCCTTCTGCTCGCCCTGTTTATCCGCACCTTTATTGTGCAGGCCTTCAAGATTCCCAGCGGCTCCATGCTCCCAACTCTGCAGATCGGTGATCATATTCTGGTCAACAAATTCATTTACGGCGTGAAAATGCCGTTCACCGGCGCTACACTTATTCCGGTTTCTCAACCTGAAATAAACGACATAATTGTTTTTGGATATCCGGTTGACCCAAAACTCGACTATATCAAGCGCGTCATTGCCGTTGCTGGAGACGAAGTTGAGATTCGTGACAAGAAGGTGTTTATTAACAAAAGTCCCTTTGTTGACACTCATGGAGTCTTTACCGATCCGCTTATCCATCCATCTACGCTTGATAACAGAGATAATTTTGGCCCAGTCATCGTTCCTGAAGATTCGCTCTTTGTCATGGGAGATAATCGGGACAATTCCTTTGACGGCCGTTTTTGGGGATTTGTGAAACTCGATGCAGTGCGGGGTGAGGCCTGGCGAATCTACTGGTCTTGGGATCTTCGCCTGCCACTTTTTTCCGTAGAGCGCCTGCAATCCATTCGCTGGAACCGTATTGGCAACGCCGTTGACTAAACCCTGCTGTCATGCAAACTGAATACATCTTTCCCCATCACCACATCCTCGGGATGGAACAATTTTCCAGGCAGGATATTGCCCACATCCTTGCCACAGCAGAATCCTTTAAAGAAATATCTTCTCGCTCCATTAAAAAAGTTCCAGTTTTAAGAGGCCGTACGGTCATCAACCTTTTTTTCGAGCCCTCGACCCGTACCCGCCTCTCCTTTGAAGTAGCGGCCAAACGCATGAGCGCTGACACCTTCAATATCAGCGCGTCGACCAGCAGCACCACCAAGGGTGAGACCTTGATCGACACGGCCCGCAATATCTCGGCCATGCATCCGGATGTCATTGTGCTGCGTCACTCTTCCTCAGGGGCATCACAATTATTAAGCCAGCATGTTCAGGCGGCAGTCATTAACGCTGGCGACGGCGCGCACCAGCATCCCTCCCAATCCCTGCTCGACCTCATGACCGTGCATGAACACAAGGGCCGTCTTGACGGGCTGAAAATTGCCATTATCGGCGATATTACCCACAGCAGGGTAGCGCGCTCAAACATACAGGGATTTACCACCATGGGCTCTTCTGTGCATGTGTTCGGCCCCGCCACACTCGTGCCTCAGCACATTGAAAGCCTTGGCGCTATCAGGGCGCACAGCATGCATGATGCCCTGAACGGTGCTGATGTGGTCATGGCCCTGCGTATCCAGCAGGAAAGACTGCACGATCCGCTTCTCCCCTCCCTGCGCGAATACGCGCAACGCTTTGGCCTTTCCCATGAACCCTTGACCTGGGCCAAGAAAGACGCGATCATTATGCATCCAGGCCCGGTCAATCGTGGTGTTGAAATGAACCCGGAAATTGCGGACTCGCCACGTTCGGTTATTCTGGATCAGGTCAGCAACGGCGTTGCTGTGCGCATGGCACTTTTGTATCTTGTGGGGAATGCCTGATGTCGAACTCCTGGGTTATTGCAAATGGCCGCATCATTGACCCTGCCAGTGGCCGGGACGAACAAGGCGACCTGTTCGTTGTCGATGGGCGTATTGCTGCATCCGGTGCAACGATTCCAACCGATGCCAGCAGAATTGAGGCCAAAGGCTGCTGGGTGGTGCCCGGATTGATCGACATGCACACCCACCTGCGTGAACCCGGGGAGGAGTATAAGGAAGATATCCTGTCAGGCGCCCGCGCGGCAGCCTCCGGTGGTTTCACTGGCATTGCCTGCATGCCCAATACCATACCTGTCAACGACTGTGCTGCTGTTACCAATTTCATGGTTGACCGGGCACGACGGGCGGCGGTGCGGGTGTATCCTATCGGCGCTATAAGCAGGGGAAGCAAGGGAGAACTGCTGGCGGATTTCGGCGAGCTCAAGTGCGCGGGTGCGGTTGCTGTCAGTGATGACGGCAAGCCGGTGGTGAACAGCCAGCTCATGCGCAGGGCGCTGGAGTATGCCAGTGACTTCGGCCTCCCTGTCATTTCCCACTGCGAAGATGTTTATCTCGGTACAGGGGTGATGCACGAAGGCCCGGTTGCGACTCGCCTTGGCCTCAGAGGAATTTCCGCTGCTGCCGAAGCCATCATGGTCTACCGGGACATTGCCTTGGCCGAATGGACTGGCCAGGCCGTGCACATCGCCCATGTAAGCACTGACCAGTCACTTGTCCTTATCCGTGCCGCCAAGGAGCGTGGCGTACGGGTGACTGCAGAAACAGCACCGCACTATTTTACCCTGACTGAAAACGCGGCTGCCAGCTACGATACCAATGCCAAGATGAATCCACCCCTGCGCAGTGAAGCTGACCGGGAGGCAATCTGTCAAGCCCTGGCCGATGGCACCCTTGACGTCATTGCCACAGACCATGCGCCGCACTCCTGCCTGGAAAAAGATTGCGAATTTGAACTGGCAGCAAACGGCATTATCGGCCTGGAAAGCGCCCTGCCCCTCAGCCTGAACTTGGTTGCCGGAGGCATTCTTTCACCCATGCGGCTGGTTGAACTGATGGCGCTTAATCCCGCAAAAATTCTTGGTTTATCTGCAGGAACCCTCCAGGCTGGCGTTCCTGCGGATATCACTATAATCAAGGCTGATCAGCCCTTTACCTTTTCCGAGGCTGATATTTGCTCGAAAAGCCGCAACACGCCCTTTCTTGGCCGCCAACTACCTGGCCGGGCTGTGCTTACCATGGTTGGGGGTGAGGTCCGCTTCCAAAAAGGATTATTATAACCAGTCCGAAAGGCTCTTTCCCTTGCCCTTGTTACCCGGCATACCGTGCAGGATCCACCAGACCCGCTTCCCTGAATCCTTGCAGCCTGAGCAGACAGGCATCACAATGGCCACAGGCCAAATCATCAACAGGGTCATAGCAGCTGTGGGTCATACTGTAATCAACCCCCAATTCCACACCACGCAGGATAATTTCCTTCTTGCTTAAATGCTGCAACGGTGCGTGAAAACGCAGTTCCTTGCCCAGTGCGCCTGCCTTGGTGCCCAGCCTGGCCATGCGGGCAAATGCCTCCAGAAATTCTGGCCGGCAATCCGGATAGCCGCTGTAGTCAATGACATTGATGCCCAAAAAAATATCGACCGCCCCCAGCACCTCGGCCCAGGAAAGGGCATGGGCTAAGAATATGATGTTGCGGCCAGGCACATAGGTTGAGGGAATATCCTCATCCTTGTTTTGCAGCAGCGTGCGGTCTTTGGGAACGGCAAGATCGCTGGTCAAAGCTGAACCGCCGATAGCATCAAGGTCCACCCGTAAAATCAGATGCTGCTGCGCCTGAAAATGTTTGGCGATCCTTTGCGCCCGTTCCAACTCCACTTTCTGCCTCTGGCCATACTGAAAACTAAGGCAGTAGCAGGCATACCCTTCTGCCCTGGCCATGGCGAGCACGGTCGTGGAATCCAACCCGCCGCTCAGAAGCACCACTGCTCTTCTGCAATTGTTCTCCATAATTTACCTCAAAACTCTTTGCAGGTGGAAAGGTATCTGGCGGCTCATGCGCAAAGACTGCGGCTGCACCTCGGTTTGCCAGGCAAGAAAGCGCACGCCGCGCCTTGCGGCCTCTTGCACGGCAAACGCATAGGCCGGGTCAATATGAGTTGCCGCCGAGCAACTCATGGCATCTGCCCGCTGTACACAGAAGAGCACGGCAGCCTGCATTCCCGCCTCTGCCAGAGCTTCCAGTTCCCGCATATGCCTTGCCCCTCGTGCTGTCACCGCATCTGGAAAAAGCCCGATCCCATCCTGTGCCAGGGAACAGTGCTTTACCTCCAGATATACCGGCCCGGAAGCAGTATCCAAAAGAAAATCCAGCCTGCTGCCGCTTGACAACCGCACTTCCCGGCGTATGCCGCTAACCTGGCCAAAGGCATCAATAGCTCCCTGTTCCAGTCCCTCCTGCACCAGTTGATTGGTGCGTCCTGTGTGCACGCCGATCCAAAAACCGTTTGCTCGCACCATTTCAAGTGACCAGGGATATTTTCTGGTGGGATTTTACTCCATGTTAATAACCTCCTGGCTACCCGGGTCTGA
>CAZEIT010000116.1:0-6560 GCA_964512515.1 uncultured Desulfobulbus sp. | reverse complement strand
TTACCTGAACTGTTCCGCGACTTTGCCGACGCTCGCCTCCTGATTTTTGGTCTGGCCCTGATGGTGATGATGATCGTCCGGCCGCAGGGCCTCTTGCCGCCGCGGCCACGCAAGCATAATCTTGATTCCATTCGGGAACTGACGTGAGCATCCTTCGCCTGGATCACCTCAATAAGCGTTTTGGTGGGCTGCTTGCAGTCGATCGGGTGAGCTTTGCCGTGAAGGAGGGCAGTGTGGTCGGGCTGATTGGTCCGAACGGCGCCGGTAAGACCACGGTTTTCAACCTGATCACTGGCAACTACAAGCCGGACGGCGGCGATGTCTTTTTTCAGGAGCAGTCCATCAGCGCCAAGCCAACCCACCAGATTGTTGGTCTGGGTATCGCGCGCACCTTTCAGACCATCCGTCTGTTTCAGAACATGACGGTGTTGGAAAACGTGCTGGCCGGGTGTCATTGCCGCATGCACACCGGTCTTTTCGGCTCGCTTTTGCACACCCCTGCCCAGCGGCGGGAAGAACGCCAGGCCTTGCGCCAGTCCATGGATGCGCTCAGTTTTGTCGGTTTAGAGGCAAGCGCCGATCAACTCGCCAAGAACTTGTCCTATGGCAACCAGCGTTTGCTTGAAATCGCGCGCGCCTTAGCCACCCGACCCCGCCTGCTTATCCTGGATGAACCCGCAGGCGGTATGAACGAACAGGAGACCCAGACGCTCATCGGTCTGATTGCCCGCATGCGGGAGCAGGGCCTGAGCATCCTCTTGATCGAGCATGACATGAAACTGGTGATGAAGGCCTGTAACTACCTGGTGGTAATTGAATACGGTCGCAAGATTGCCGAAGGCACGCCGGTGGAGGTTCAGTCCAATCCTAAAGTCATCGAAGCTTACCTTGGCGCAGACAACGAAGACGATATCTGATGCTGCTTGAAATTAAAGATCTGCACGTCAAGTACGGCAACGTAGAAGTCCTCCATGGCATCAATCTGGAAGTGGACGAGGGGGAGATCGTCACCATCCTGGGGGCAAATGGAGCAGGCAAATCCACCACCTTGCTTTCCATCAGCGGCTTGGTCAAGCCTTCGCAGGGCGAGGTACTCTTTGAAGGTAAGGCGTTGCACAGGCTGCCGGCGCATCAGGTAGTCAAGGCCCGTATCAGCCAGTCACCAGAGGGTCGCCGCGTTTTTGGCACCTTGACCGTGCAGGAGAACATCAATCTGGGTGCCTATACCATCAAGGACAAGGATAAAATTGCCCGTACCCGCAAGTGGATCTACGAGCTTTTTCCCCGCCTAGAAGAACGTAAGCACCAACTGGCCGGTACGCTCAGCGGCGGCGAGCAGCAGATGCTGGCTATTGGCCGGGCATTGATGAGCGATCCCAAGGTGTTGCTGCTGGATGAACCCAGCCTGGGCTTGGCTCCGCTGCTAGTCAAGGCTATCTTTCAAACCATCCAGGAAATCAATGCTGCCGGTGTTACCGTGGTGCTGGTGGAGCAAAATGCCAAGGCTGCCTTGCGGCTGGCTCACCGGGGCTACGTGCTGGAGGTTGGTAACATCACTCTTTCCGGTGCTGCTGATGATCTGCTCACCAATCCTGAGGTTCTTGACGCCTATTTGGGCGGGGCCTGATTCCAGTTCCATCTCAAAGCGCTATCGGTGTCGGCTTCGAAAAATAACCTGATTCGTCCTCTTCACGCCTGCAATACGCTATAGTTTCGTTGATCTAATCTTAAGATCTCGAATTTTCGAGGCTGCCTATATACACTTGCGTCGCATTTTCCTCGCCTCCTTGATATTGGATTAAAAAGACCATGCTGACCCTGCAGTCGCCCTTGGATATGCATCTGCACCTGCGTGAGCAGGAAATGCTGCAAACAGTTGCACCCTTGAGTGCACAGGCCTTTGCCGGTGCGGTCATTATGCCGAATCTGCTCCAGCCGGTCGATAGTCTGGGCCTGGTGCGCGCATATCGCAGAGCCATTACCGCTGCCTGCGGAGCCGCTCTCTTTACCCCCTACATGACCCTCTTTTTTCGTAACTACAGCCGGGATGAACTGGCTACTGCCCGGTCAGAAATCATTGGGGTCAAGCTGTATCCTGCAGGTATTACTACCCAAAGCGAGGCTGGTGTGCGCGATTTTGACACCATTGCCGCTACCGTGGCCCTTCTGGAAGAACTGAATATTCCGCTTCTGGTGCATGGTGAAAGCAGAGGTTTTGTCATGGACAGGGAGGCAGAATTTCTGCAGGTCTATGCAGATCTTATCCGAAATTTTCCGAGACTGCGCCTGATGATGGAGCACATCAGTACTGCAGCCTCCCTTGAATTCCTTGATAAACACGAGCAGGTGGCTGCCACGGTCACCCTGCATCACCTTATGCTGACCCTGGATGATGTGGCTGGGGGCCTGTTGCAGCCGCATCTGTTTTGCAAACCCATTGCAAAAACAGAGCGCGACCGGGATGCCTTGCGCCAGGCCGTGCTGGATGGTCATCCCCGTTTGATTTTTGGTTCGGATTCAGCACCGCACCCGCGCCACGCCAAGGAATGCTGCGGCTGCGCGGCAGGTGTTTTTTCTGCGCCAGTGGCCCTGCCTATGCTGGCACAGATTTTTGACGAGGCTGGTCGGCTAGAGGCGCTCCAGGCCTTTGTAAAAGACAATGCGCTGCGCTTTTATGGCATCACGCCGCCGCATAAAACGGTTCGTCTGCAGCGAAAATCTTGGCGAGTACCGGAAACCTACGGTTCGGTCAGGCCGTTTCTGGCAGGAGAGGAACTGCAGTGGCAGCTTGCCTAAGCAAATTTCTAAGGTACAGCAGGGAACCATGAAACGATCACAAGCCTCTACCTTGGTCTACAGCACGGAAGACGGGCGGCATTGCCGAAAATGCGGCCATTCTGTCTCTGCCTGCCAGTGCCGCAAGCAGAGCTCTTCTCCGACTAACATAGCGGCTGGCGATGGCATTGTCCGCCTTGGCCGCCAGACCAAGGGACGCAAGGGGAGCGGGGTTACAGTGATTACTGGTTTGGCCCTGGAGCCAGCCGCCATGGAGCAACTGGCCAGGGAGTTGAAAAAGCTGTGCGCAAGTGGCGGTCGAGTGATGGATGGGACAATAGAAATTCAGGGCGAACACCGGCAAACTGTGCAAGCTGAACTGCAGCAGCGCGGTTTTAAGGTGAAGCTTGCAGGCGGCTGATGTAGTTTTTCTGATAGTCCTTGCTTCTCACCTCCCAGGCACCTGCAGAACTGGACTTTATTGCGCAAAAGGTCACATTTCACTGCTCTATCACGGCCGTATTCTGCTCTTACAAGAGATCCGCCTGCATGAACACGCCGCTACCCCGGCAGAACTTGCAGTTCATGCGTCGCTAGGCAGCCGGTTTCCAGTCCTCCCGTGTCGTACAAACCCCCTCTTCTGGATAGCATACCTTTCCCTGACAAAATCTGAAGGTATTCCTTACAAAGCATCGTTACATTAAAAGCTTACCTTGGGGGCAGCTTGTATTGCCTGGCTGTTGGCGAATTCCAGCAGGGCCGCATCCTCACTGTGGCCGAAACGGCCTGCCAGCAGCGCTGTCGGGAAGGATTGCTTGTAGCTGTTGTAACTCATCACCTGGTCGTTGTAGGCCTGGCGTGCAAAGGCCACCTTGTTTTCAGTGGAGCTGATTTCCTCGCTCAGCTGCATCATGTTTTGGCTGGCCTTGAGCTCAGGATAGGCCTCCATTACCACGTTGAGCCGCCCCAGGGCCTGGGCCAGCCCGCCCTCTGCCCCGGCAAGTTGCTGCAGGGCAGGGCCGCTGCCAGGGGCGGCCGCTGCCGCATTCAGCCCGGCCACTGCCTGGTTACGGGCCTGGATGACTGCTTCAAGTGTTTCCCGCTCGTGCTTGAGGTAAGCCTTGGCTGTTTCCACTAGATTGGGAATAAGATCATAACGCCGGGTGAGTTGCACCTCTATTTGGGCAAAGCCGTTTTTGTAGCGGTTTTTCAGGCTGACCAGACGATTGTAGATGCCGATGACATACAGAATCAGGGCTACAACAAGCGCCAAAATAACAAGAGCAAAAATGCCCATTGGAAATCTCCTGGTTGAAAGGTGAAGGGTGGATGGATGTGAACAGTATACTGGACTGGAATAACCAATTGTAGGGTTTCTTGTGTTTTTTTCCAATCAACAGCAGGGAGCGGCCTCTTGCCCTCTCTATGAAAACATGGCATGATGTGGCGTCTTTCTGCATGGAATATTGTGCCGATTTTCGGCCATCTTTTTACATAGGAGTCTGTTATGTCGCATGTACTGATCATTGGCGCGGGCGGTGTCGGCAGTGTGGTTGCCCACAAATGCGCCCAGGTGCCAGAGGTGTTCAGCCGTATCACCCTGGCCAGCCGTACCCTTGCCAAGTGCGAAGCCATTGCTGCTTCAGTCAAGGAACGCACCGGAGTGACCATTGCTACCGAGGCGCTTGATGCCGACAATGTTGCCGCTACAATGGCGCTTATGGAGCGCATCAAGCCAGATCTTCTTTTAAATGTGGCCTTGCCTTACCAGGATTTGCCCCTGATGGACGCCTGTCTGCAGGCTGGGGTGGATTATCTGGATACTGCCAACTACGAGCCGCCGGATGTGGCCAAGTTTGAATACAAGTGGCAGTGGGCCTATCGTGAACGGTTCAAAGAAAAAGGCATTATGGCCTTGCTGGGCTCCGGCTTTGACCCCGGAGTGACCAATGTGTTCACAGCCTGGGCAGCTAAGCACCATTTTGATGAAATTCATCAGTTGGACATCATCGACTGCAATGCTGGTGACCATGGCCAGGCCTTTGCCACCAATTTCAACCCGGAAATCAATATCCGCGAAATTACCCAGCGTGGTCGTTACTTTGAGCATGGCGAGTGGGTGGAGACTGATCCGCTTTCCTGGTCTATGACCTTTGATTTTCCCGAAGGTATTGGCCCCAAAAAATGCTACCTCATGTTCCACGAGGAATTGGAATCCCTGGTACAGAACATCAAGGGGTTGAAGCGAGCCCGTTTCTGGATGACCTTTTCCGAGCAGTACCTTACTCATCTGCGGGTGCTGGAAAACGTGGGCATGACCCGGATCGACCCGGTGAGCTACCAGGGTCAGGAGATTGTGCCCATCCAGTTTTTGAAAGCCGTGCTGCCGGAGCCGGCTTCTCTTGGGCCGCTCACCAAGGGGCGCACCTGCATCGGCTGCCTGATGCGTGGGGTGCAGGGCGGCCGCGAAAAGCAGGTCTACATTTATAATATCTGCAGCCACGAAGAGGCTTTCAACGAAGTGGGCTCCCAGGCCATTTCCTACACCACCGGCGTGCCCGCCATGATTGGCGCCAAGATGATGCTGGAGGGTAAGTGGCAGCGGCCCGGCGTGTGGAATATGGAGGAGTTTGATCCCGATCCCTTCATGGATGCCCTGAACCGCCACGGTCTGCCCTGGACTGTGTTTGTACAGCCGTGAACGGTCGCTACGCCTGCCGTTTTGAACCCAGCCGGGTCCGCACCCCCGCCTATGTGGTGGATGAGGGTCTGTTGCGCGAAAACCTGGCGGTACTGGCCAGGGTAAAGGAGGCCACGGGCTGCAAGATACTGCTCGCCCTGAAATGCTTTGCCATGTTCCGGGTGTTTCCACTCCTGGCCACAGCACTGGACGGGGTGTGTTGCAGTTCGCCGCATGAGGCCCGGCTTGGGCGGGAAGAGTTCGGCCGTGAGGTGCACAGCTTTGCCGCTGCCTTTTCCGAGGCAGATGTAGGCGAACTGGCCTTAACCAGCGATCACCTGGTATTCAACTCCTTTGCGCAAAAAGAGCGTTTTCAGCAACAGGCAGCAGATTTGGCCGCCCAGTTCGGTCACAGGATCGAATTTGGCTTGCGCATCAATCCGGAGCATTCGGAGGGTGCAAATCCGCTCTATGATCCCTGCGCGCGCGGCTCCAGGTTGGGTATTCGTCGGGCGGATTTCAGAGATGATCAGCTAGAGGGCATCACCGGCCTGCATTGGCACAACCTCTGCGAGCAGAATGCCGACTGTCTGGAGCGCACCGTGGCCGTGGTGGAGGAGAATTTTGCCGCTATCCTGCCAGCCATGCACTATGTCAATTTTGGCGGCGGCCACCACATCACCCGCGAAGACTATGATGTGGAGCGTCTGATTGCCATTATCAAGCGCTTTCAAAAGCGGTGGGGTGTGCAGGTATATCTGGAACCAGGCGAGGCCGTGGCTTTGAACGCGGGCTATCTGGTGGCCACGGTACTGGATGTGCAGCCCGGTGACCGGCCCAACGTGATTATTGATGCCTCGGTACCGGCCCACATGCCTGATGTACTGGAAATGCCCTACCGGCCACACATCATCGGTTCTGGTGAGGCCGGAGAAAAAGCCTTCACCTGCCGCATTGGCGGGCTTTCCTGCCTGGCTGGCGACGTGGTCGGTGACTATTCTTTTGACACTCCGCTG
The DNA here is from genome assembly GCA_964512515.1 of uncultured Desulfobulbus sp. Lineage (GTDB taxonomy): Bacteria > Desulfobacterota > Desulfobulbia > Desulfobulbales > Desulfobulbaceae > Desulfobulbus. The sequence goes on along the minus strand of CAZEIT010000116.1, from coordinate 89 downwards.
CAGGTGGGTGACCAACTCGTGTTCACCGACATGGCCATCTACACCATGGTCAAGAACAACACCTTTAACGGCGTGCAATTGCCTGCCAT
>CAZEIT010000115.1:0-6565 GCA_964512515.1 uncultured Desulfobulbus sp. | reverse complement strand
GGTGGCGCAGGCGCTGATGGTGGACATGACCGGCCCGGTCGCGCCGGTGTGCATGGCCACCTTGCCGCTGACCATGTTGATGCAGGAGTTGGGATTGGCGTAGGGATGCGGCAGCTTAGCCTTGTGCTGCCATTGTCGGTCTGCTTCCAGGAGGGCATCCACCCCACCTACAGCGGAACTGAAAGTCACCGCCACCCTGGGGGCCAGGGTTTTGTCTATTTTGATGCTGCTGTAAGCCAGGGCGCGCTCCACCACCAAAAGCGCGTATTTAAATACCGGTGAACGCCACATGGCCTGCTGCCGGGCCGCGAGAAAGGGATACGCAAGCTGGTCAATATCTGGCAACTGCCCGGCGATGCGTACCGGGAAATCCGGCCCGCCGTCAAAACGGGTGAGACAGCCAATACCGCTTTCACCTCTGAGCGCGCGTTGCCACTGCTGCTCCAGTTCCAGGCCCAGCGGTGAAATGCAATCATAGCCGACAACTACCGGCCCCTGACCATGCATGCGCCATCCTACCAGGGGAGGAACTGATAGAGCTTGGCAAACATCTCGTAGACCTCGATCCAGTTTTGCAGATCTTTGGTACTGTTCATGTGTGCACGCTTATTGACCATTACCCAACTCATGTGGGCAGCGCCGTCCTTGCAGGTGGCACAGTCCCGGGTTTCCGAGGTACAGCAGCGGTGGGTGGTATGCAAATCCGATGCCCAGCGGACAAAGTTGGTCAGCCGTCTGGGCTGGGGCTCGCGGTTGTCGGCATAGATAGTCACCGAGGGGCATTCCATCCAGCCAAAGGGACGCCCCTGCATAATGCCGGTGGTGATGATCTCGTGGTAATATTTACTGGAAATAACGGTTTCAGGATAGGCGTCGAGCAGGCTGTCCATTTCGGCGCGCACCGCAACCAGTTCCTGCGGTTGCCAGGAAAAGCCGTCCACGCCCTCATCGTTGGACAAGAGCTGCATGTGCACCTTCAGGCCCACATCTCTGATCTTGCGCACGATTTTCTCACACTTGCCCAGCTGTTTTGGGGTGATGGTGAAGAGGTAGTAGGCATGCGGGTCGCCCGCGTAATTGGCGCTGGAAATCTTGAAGGTGTTTTTGCCGCGCAGGGTGGTTTCGTCTTCCTCATCCCCCCAGAGGGAAATACCCACCATCATGTCCGGAAAGCGCTCACGCGGCACCTTGATCAGGCCATTGGTGGCGCAGAAGGTAGGCAAACGGCGGTAGAAGGCCTCCACCCGATCCAGACAGAGGGTCGGTTCACCGCCAATCAGGATGGCCAGATTGACTCCGCGCGTTATCTCGGCCTCGACAAAGGCATGCCACTTGTCGATATCTCTTTCCTCAGAGGCTGCCTTGTGCTCACCAGAGGAAAAAAAGAAGCAGCCCTTGCAGCGCAGGTTGCAGCGGTCAGTGACATCATAGATGGAACTGCGGATATTGAGCCGGGAAATCTTCTTGTAGCGCTGATACCAGTCCGGATCCAGGAGAGAACTCACCGTTTTCATGACATTAGCTCAAGGCGTCTTCCTTGGCCGGCACGGCTGCGCCGGCGGAGCAGAGATTGGGGCCCTTTTCGTAGTGTCGCACCCAGACAGCAAGATAGGTATCCACATAATCGAGCCAGGCGGCAAAGGACTGGGGATCATTGGCATGCCGGTACATGCGGGCGGTGACCACGGCACTGCCAGCGGCATAGTGGCGGCAGTCGGCGCAATCGGTATCGGGCACGCAACAGGCGGCAGCGCGGTCCCAGCCCAGATCAGTACGGTACTGCCGGAAACTGCGGCCCAGGCCTACATCGGTGGAGGAATTCTGGCGCGGATAGGGGCATGAGAAAAGATCATGCAAGCCCTGGCTATGGGTATGCACCATGATATTGTAGGCCGAGTAGAGCACTGTTTTCGGGTAACGCTCAAGCAGCGACGTCATCATCTCCGCAGTGCGTGCCAGACTAGCCGGATTATGGCGCAGTTCGCCGCTGTAGCCCACAGGCGCTGAAAACATGTTGAAGCTGATGCGCTGGCCGTTATCCGCGAGCATGCGGGTCACTTCCGCGGCCTGCTCTATGTTGTGGGGGGTGAAGGTATAGATGAAGATAGCGCGGCTGTCGTCCCGGTAGAGTTCCATCTGCCGTTTGAGCATATCCGGGGCCTTACGCACCGCCAGGCTGGCATTGTCATTGCCCCACACAGAGATGTGGATGCGGTAATCAATATCGCGGGGAATGAAACGCAAGCCATTGGTGGCAATCGCGCCCAGAGGGATAGCCTCAAAGCAGACCCGGCACAGCTCCGGCACCAGGGAGGGCTCGGCTCCGGCCAGAACCACAAAGGTGATGCCACGTTCTTTTTCCTGGGCCATCAAGGCTTGCCAGGCAGCCGGGTCGCGCTCCTCGGCCGCCAGATGCTTTTCTCCGTTGAAATAGTAGCAACCCTCGCAACGGATGTTGCAACGGTTGCTCATGTCATAGGTGGATTCACGCAGGAAAAAGTATTTGCGCACCTTTTCCCAACGTGCCCGTATGGCAGGATCGGCGAGGATGTCACTGAATTTGCAGGAACCGGAGCTTACGGGAGCCTGCACGCTCGTTATCATGCTTCGTTCTTTTTATCGTCGATGTAGCCCGCGATAATGCGCAGGGTAGTGAGCTTGGGATAGTCGTCCTCATCAATGCGAATACCAAACTCATCCCGGATAACCAGGGCAATGGTGGCCAGATCCATGCTGTCGATGCCCACCTCGTCCACCAGATCCAAATCCGGATCAAAGGTCTCGGGGCTGACATCTTCCAGCTTCAATTCATTGATAACAATTTCCGCAACCCGAATGGTTGTGGCGCTTTTCTCTTGCTGCATATGCTCTGTTACACCTTATTAGCCAAGATAAGCGTGCCGCTGGACACCTCGTCTTCGCCTTCACTGATCCGATACTTATACTGGTTGAGCTCCGCCTCGGCCATGGCCTGCAGGGTGAGCGTGCAATCCGGAGCAACCAGCCGTTTAAATTTGATCCTGCTTGCTTTTTTAAGATAAAGCGGCGTGCCGGTAGCCTTGGTCACCATGGCCACCACCATGTTGACCTGCGCAATGGCAGGTAGTACGGGGAAGTTTGGAAAATGTCCGCTAAACCAGCGTGAATCCGCCCGCACATGCACCTGGGCACGAATTTCCCCCGATATACTGCGCTCGGGCGCGGACATTGCATACCACAACGTGTTCACCCATGTCCATGAAAAATAGCAGCAGTACCTGCGCCTGCATGAAGAGTTTTGTAATACACCTGTATTTGTACAAAAAAGCAAGCCATTCTTCTTCCCTGTTTGTTTCGCTGCCTTTATCCTGCGCCACTTAACGGGCAAGATGTTCCCACAGCGGCCCAACCCGTCCGCGTGCATGCATTCTGCCGACAAGTGCGGCGGCGGCATCCCCGCCCGAACCCACCAGCCAGTTGATGCGGCCTTGGGCCTGCTTAAGCACCATGGCCTCTATCTGGCCGCGGTCAATGGCGCTTGTGCTGTAAAAGACCGGGTAAAGCAGGTCGGTGTGCGCATCGATCTTGCCCCGCTGCACCGCAATATTGTGGAGCTCAGTGCCAGGATAGATGCGGATGCCAATAAAAAAGAAAAAGGCCGCAGCCTTGAGCAGTTCAATTCGCTCAAGGCTTTCCTGCACGGTTTCCGCGCTTTCCCCCGGCCCGCCCAGAAGAAAGTAGTGCGCTACGTGCAGGCCCGCTGCCTTGGCGCTTTCATGGGCAGCGTACACATCTTCCGGGCTGAAGGGCTTGCGGTAGGTGCGCAGCATGGCCCTGGATAAGGATTCGGTGCCGAACTCCACATGGCGGCAGCCTGCCTCGGCCATGACCTCAAAATAGTGCTCACTCGGCCGGAGCGGGGCAAAGAAGGCCCCCCAGGGGATGCTCAAGCCGCTTGCCTTGAAGGCACGGGCAACGGCCAGACTATGACGGACATCTGAATTAAAGGCAGAGTCGGTGATAAAGAGGTATTTCGCCCCTGCCTCTTCCAGAGCAAGCGCAGTTGCGGCCACCTCTCCCGCGGCAATAAGCCTGTGGCTGCGTCCCTCGATATGTGGATACGGACAGTAGATGCAGCGGAAAGAGCAGCCCCGCTTGGTCTGCAAGTTCAGCATGCCGCCGCGCTCAAGGTAGAAATCACGCTGCTCCGAAAGAGCCAGACTGCGCCTGCGCTCACCCTGCCAGGGCAAAACCGGCCGGCTCAAACCGCCCGGCCCGATCAAACCAGGGATATGGCCAGGATCCTCACCGCGTTCCAAGGCATCCGCCAGCAGGGCAAAACGCTCGCCTTCACCAGCAATGCCGTAGTCCACCTCCAAGGCGGCATACACCGCCTCGGGCATGATGGTAAAACCGCTGCCGCCACACACGAGCACAGCCTGGCTGTGCCGGCGCAACCACTGCACCAGTTGCCTGTGCTGATCCAGAAAAAAACGGGGCGAGCCCGCCTCGGTATTGTCAATATTGCGGCAGGCGATGCCAATCAGCTCAGGCTCAAATTCCTTTAGCAGATGGGCAAGCCCATCCAGGCTGCCGCAGTTCAAATCGTAGCGTTGCACCTGATGCTGCGGGCCCATGGCTCCGGCGACATAATCAAGCCCCAACGGGTACACCGGGTAGGGCACGGTCAGGGTGTTTGGCGACAGCAGCAGCACCTTCATGGCTGGACAAACTCAATGGCACTGAGGCTTGGCCCGCAGCCGAGCACAAGCACGGACTTGCCGGAAAGATCAAGAAGGTGTTGGCTTCCTGCCACAAGGGCCGGGACAGAACCGCGCTGTAGGAAGGTCGCGGCCAGTACTGCCGCCACGGCCGAAACCGAGGCAAAGTGGCCAAGGGCCTCACGGTAAAACCACACCGGTATTGCTGCCCCGCAGAGCGAGCGGAAGTGCTGCAGTTGAGCCTGAGCCAAGCCCTGGTGTTGTACGGCAAAACCCGCCATGACCAGGCCAACCCGGTTGCACAGCCCGTCCGCGCCACCAAGCGCGGCCACGAGTTGCGGCATCGCTTCAGGGCTGGAATAGAGCAGACAGTGGTTGATTACAGCCATGGCCCCCTGCCTCTCCGGCTTCAGCCAGAGAATACCGCCACCATCGGCAGGCGTGGTTTCAGGGCTGATGGTGGCATCCAGCATGGGTGACCATGAGGCATGCATTTCATCTGCAGCCAATAGCAGGGCGGAGCGACTATCCTTACAGGCAAGCAGTTGCGCACTCAAACAGGCCTGCTCAAAGGACTGTTCCGCACCACTGGTAGTAACGTTTGCCCCCTTGGCGTTAAGGAAGAGGGCTATCTGCCCGGCCGGACTGTTGTGCACCGAACCGACAAAATCCGTGGGGCTGGGAAACCGCTGCTCGCTTTCTTCAAGCTGGGCAAGGAAGTCGGCGGTCTCGGAAAGCGCGCCCCAGCCCGTGCCCATGAAGACCGAATCCACAGAAGAGCGCGCAGCTTCTGGCAGCACAGTTGCCGCCAAGGCAAGGCTCAAACGGGCCAGGCGCTTCAAACGACGTATCTGCTTAGGCGGGAGAACAGCACAACAGGCCGCCTCATCCACCCTGCCTGCACAGCCCTGGCCGGCCTCCAGCCGGGCCAGGGTGGCGGCAAGATTACCAGCACCAGTCAAACAGGCACAGCCATGCACCCCTAAGGCGGGAAAAACAGCGGACGTTTGCGCGGGCAAAGCAAAGGTTCCAGCCCTGGTCAGCACGAGAGAGCCATTGTTGCCGCCAAAGCCAAATGAGTTGGAGAGCACCGTACGCAAGGGTTTGTTCTGCCCGGTTCTTTGCGGGGTGAGGCCCAGAGCCGGATCAAACTCATCAAAACCGGTATTGGCCGGAATAAAGCCCTTGATAAGGGCAAGGGTCGAAACCACCGCCTCGATCGCACCCGCAGCAGCCAAACTGTGGCCGCCTGCACCCTTGATGGAAGAAAACGACGGCACCTGCCCTGCACCAAAAAGACGCTCAATGGCCCTGGCCTCGGCCAGATCATTTTCCACCGTGCCAGTACCGTGCAGGTTGATATAGTCAATGTCTTGCGGGCAAAGGCCTGCATCGGCCAGGGCTGAACGCATGGCAGCCAGAGCGCCATCACCTTGAGGGTGGGGCGAGGCCGGGTGATAGGCATCGCAGGAGAGCCCGGCGCCCAGTAGCTCAGCCAGAGCTGTATCCCCCTCTTCAGTACTCAGAAGAAGCATGGCTGCACCTTCTGCGACCGCCATGCCGCGGCGGCGGCGGTCCATGGGCTTGGGACCTGTGGCATCAACCAGTTGCAGGGCATGGAAACCAAAAAAGGTCAGACGACAAAGGGAATCCACTCCTCCGGCCAGAACGCGTTTGGCCCGGCCACTTTGCAGCAACCGTAGCGCCAGCGCCAAGGCCAGGGCGCCGGATGAGCAGGCCGTGGAAACAGTCAGTGCAGGCCCGCTGCAGCGCGCCCTTCGAGCGACTTCAGCAGTTACCGTATGTAAGCCATGATAGCGACAGGAGCTTGGAGTGGCGGCGCGGCGCAAGAGCAGATTCTCCGT
>CAZEIT010000114.1:0-6615 GCA_964512515.1 uncultured Desulfobulbus sp. | reverse complement strand
AATTGCTGCCCCGATACTCCTCCCTTTTGCCGCCAAGCTATTTTTTCGAGCCCGGAGCCGGTAAAATCGCATGCAAAAACCAGAGACACAGCGCAAGCGAGCTCACCGCCAGGGTCATCATGGCCAAAACCAGTTGTTTGTCCTGCCAGTTGTAGGAAAAAATCCAGATCCCGGCTGCGCCAAAGACAAAGTAGAAAAATACCATCAGTGACGAGGCCGAGCCCACATCAGTGCTCACTTCTTCTAAAATAAGGTTGTTACCCGCCGGCCTGCAGAAGGAAAAGCAAAAGGTGGTCCAGAGCATGGGCAGGGCCAGACGCCAGGGAACAGGCAAGATCGGCAGCAAAAGCGCCAGCCCGCCTGCAAGCATACCACAAAAGGCCAAAGGAATGAGTAAACGCACACTGTAATGGCGTGACACCCTGGAAAAGGTAAGCGGCGCCAAAATAAAGGCAGCAGAGTTGAAGGCAAAAAAGTAGCCATACTGCTGTGCACTATAGCCCATGGCATTCATGTACAGGTCTGCCGAGCCGCCGATAAAGGCAAATAGCGGCATGCCGATCAGGGAAAAGAGCAGGAGCTGGCGTACATAGCCCTGGTTCATCAGCAGGCGCACATAGCCCAGAAAAACCGAAACCAAGCCGGCCGTGCTTTTTTCGGGCAGGGTTTCCCGCATGTGATACACGCCAACCAGGGCAATAGAGCCAAGCAAAGCCTGGAGCACAAAAATCCAGTGCCAGGACAGAAACTTGAGGAGCCAGCCCCCCAAGACCGGGGCGAGCATAGGGGCTGTGGCCACAATGGCGCCAATCTGCACAAACACCTTCTGCCGCACCGTGCCGCTGAAGCGATCCTTGCTGGTGGCAAAGACCACGGCAGACGAGGCCGAAGCCCCTGCCCCCTGAAGAAAACGACCAGCAATCATCATCTCCACGCTTGATGCAGCGGCGCAGAGCAAGGATGCCACCACAAAGATGCTTATCCCGGCAAATAGAGGTGGTTTTCTGCCAAAACGATCAGACAACGGCCCGTGAATGAGGAGAAAGCAGCAGTAGGAAAGAAAAAAAGCCACCAGACTTAAGTTGACCTGGGCAAAGGAAACGCCCCACTCCTCTTGCAACTGTGGCAGGGCAGGGAGATACATATCGGTTGCCAGCGGCGGAAAGGCGGACAAAAGCGACAGCAAAAGAATGATGGGCGGAAAACGCTGGCGCAGGGTTTTGTGAAGACTCATAAAAATTCAACCTGTAGGAAAAAAGTGGCCCGCCCTAGACCTGCGGCATGGGCTCCGGCGTCTGCGGTGACGGCAGAGGCAGGGTTATGGTGAAACAACTGCCTGCGCCCAAGAGACTTGCCACTTCAATCTTGCCGCCATGTTTTTCAACGATACTGCGGGCAATCGCCAAACCAAGGCCAGTGCCCCGATTCTTGTCGGTGTAGAAAGGGTTGAATATCTGGCCCAGGGCCTCTGGCGCAATGCCGCAACCGGTATCGGTAATGGAAAGAGAAACACCTTCTCCTTGGGGCGCAAGCTGGGTTTCCAGGTGCAGCCGCCCGCCCTGAAGCATGGCCTGGGAGGCGTTAAAGACGATATTGAAGACCACCTGATAGATATGCTCGCTATCAAGGAGGGCATCGGGCAAGCCAGGGGTAAACAGGGTATCCACCTCGATATGTTTGCGCTCAAGCTCCGAATGCAGAAAACGGATCGCCCGTTCAGCCGGTTCCTGCAACTGTCCGAGCACCATTTTCGCTTCCCGCGGCCGGGCAAAATCTAGAAATTCCCGCACAATTCTATCAAGCCTGGTGGTCTCTTCCACGATAATGGTTGCCAACCGCTCATTGCCAGGGGCCAGTTTACCGATCCGGCCCGCAAGAATTTCCGCTGTTGAGCGAACTATACCCAAAGGATTTTTGATTTCGTGGGATACCGAGGCCACCATCTTGCCAAGCGAAGCCAGGCGCTGCGCCTCGTTAAGCTCTTCCTCCAGGCGCAGACGTTCCGCCGCGCGGCGTGCCATGGTGCGGTTCGCCTGAACCACGATCATACTTAAAATGGCAAAGAGCAGCGACATGATGGCCAAAGACAAAACAATCTCCTTGCCCTGCAGCACACTAATAGCATGCAGGTCTTCGGAAATATCCTGTTCCACCTCGATTACGCCCATGATGTCGTCGGTCTGCTGGGCCAAGCGGGTTTCCTGGCGAAAGGGCACATAGGTTTTCATGGAGCAGAAGATGGCGTCGCTGCCCGGCAACAGACTCAGAATCGAACCGCTTGAAATAACGACAGAATTTTTTTCTCCCCTGGCCGCCTTAGTATATTCCAGCCCCCCCAGGCCGCGCCTGCCCATCAACGGCTGCACAGTGGAATAGGCCACGATATTTTCCACCGAGTCATAGATGGTGACTTCCTTGATGTGCATACCCCGGGTCAGATTTCTGACAATCTGATCCAGACGCTCGTACTGGTTTTGGTTGGAAATGGCGATGCGGCCATAGCGCACCACGGTTGGCAGCACAAACTGGACAAAGACCTGGCGGTTCAGGTTATCGGCAAAGAGCTGGGAATAGGCCTCACTTCGTCGTATGAGGGTCGTGCGGGCATTGTCGGCAATAAGCCAGGACAGGGCAAAGGCAGCCAGCATGATAAGAACAAAGGAGCTGAAGGCAAAATACTTCACCAACTCAAAGGGCAAAAGGCCGTCGTTAGTGCTTCTTTGCTTCAGGGAGCGTAAAAACTCACGCAGATCAAGCTTCGGCATGGCAGACCCCGCAGCGGCGGCAGCGTTGTGGTTCACATGGTGCGGTGGTAAGTCCGCGCAGGGCCCGAGTGTACTCCTGCCACATATATCCAGGTGTAAAGCCGTGCTCAATAACATCCCAAGGAAAAAGTTCATCCTGGCTGCGCGGGCGCAGGGCATAGTTCCAGATGCCAGAGCCGGGCCGGCCCTGGTCGATAAAACGCTTCATGGCCATCTTGAAGGAGAGCCTGCCGGTACCTTGAGCCAGGAGCATCGGGGCAATGCGGCGATCAGCCCTAGCATAGACAGCCTGCTCCAGGGCCTGGTCCGGACTGTCGCAGATGAAATGCAGGTTCGCCTCGTCTTGCAGCAGGTTGCGCAAGAACCTGGTTTTTTCTTTCAGCGAGGCCAGAGCAAGACTGAGTTGTTCTGCAGGACGGGCCTCTGTGCAACCTTGAAGCGCACCGCCGCCAAAGGAACAGTACTGAAAAGGTGTCCATGCCTTGGGCACAAAACAGTTGAGCGAAAGGCTCAGGGTGCTGACGCGGCCACGCGCCCTGCCCAGGGGCAGGATAGCGGCCCGAATTGTGCGGATCAGATCGGCAAATTCCATCAAATCTGCCTCGCTCTCGCCGGGCAGACCAATCATCACATAGATTTTTAAATGGAAAATACCTGCTTCAACAAGCTGGATCGCGGCATTGCACAGATCCTGGGCGCTGATGTTCTTGTTGATAACGCGGCGCAACCGCTCTGACGCGCCATCTGCCGCAATGGCAGCACTCTTTAACGCCGATTTTCCAAGCACGTCCAGCAACTGGGGCGAGAGGCGATCAGCCCTGAGCGAAGAAAAACTGAGCATGCAGCCGCTTCCCTTAAGATCTGTGGCGAGTTGGGCCGTATCCAGGCTCTCGCTCATCTCCATACCCAATAACCCAATACGTTGCACATGCTCAGGCCGCTCCTGCAGTGCGCGGGCAACCGCATCCTGCGGCCAAAGCCTAGGCGGCCGATACACATAACCCGCTGCACAAAAGCGGCAGGCCTGGCTGCAGCCGCGCCCCAATTCCACCATGTGCATATCCAGTTCGGCCCGGGGAGAATACAGGCGCGAATGGCCGGCCGTACTGGCTCTTGCCAGCACAGCCTTCTTTACCTTGTGCGGCAGTCCCTCCTCTGCTCTGATGCGCCTTAGATTGCCGCTGTCGTCATATTCAAAATGATACAAGGCTGGGGCATAGCAGCCGTCGAGAGTGGCCACAACCTGGTAAAGCAGTTCCGCCCGCAAATGGCTTTCAGACTGCTTCAGCCTGGCCATCAACTGCGGCAAAATCGCTTCTGCCTCACCCACAGCGACAAGATCGGCAAAGGCGGCCAAGGGCTCGGGGTTAATAAACATGGCCACTCCGCCAATCAGCACCAGCGGCCTACCAGGCTCAACCCGCTCGCCCCTGTCTGCAGCTAGAGGAGGAATGCCGCCCGCTGCCAGCATGGCTGCCAGACGCGGATAGTCGTGCTCAAAACTGATGGAGGCAAAGACCAGAGGAAAATCCGTGAGTGGCCTTGAGGACTCAAGCGAACGCAGGGGCGCGCCCTTGTCTGGATAGACAAAGCGCTCACAGACCAAGTCTTCATCTGCATTCAGCAGGCCATACACCAGCTGAAAGCCAAGATTGGAAACCGCTACCGGGTACAGGTTCGGATAAAGCAGGGCAACAGGCAGGCGGCCCGTCCATTTTTTCCGGATGGTCCCGGATTCATCGCGTAATTCCACTTCCATATCAAAGCGCTATCTGTGCCGGCATTGGCAAATGCCCGCAGAACATATCGCTAGGTACGCCTGCGTCGCAGTACGTTTGCCTCTTTGATTCATTTCTTTGCTCTGGAACTGGAATGGATAACGGTGTTGGCACAGGCTCTTCCCCTGCAGAAAAAGGGGGCGGAATCAAAAGCGCTTGGCAGCCGGCAACCGCTTTGGTCATGCGTGCCGGGCTTAGGCAGGCAGTATTGAAGAGAAGGAAACGAGAAGGCTTTGGTGCGGGTCTGTCTGAAAATACCGGGACAAAATGACATCTTGCCCCGGTATCACCTGAGACGGTGCTGCTTTAAAAAATCAGTTGGCGCGCTTGCGCAAATAGGCTGGTTCATCCAGATCTTCTGCATCGTGCTGCTCGTCAAATATGGGCTTTGGCATCCGCGCCAGTCCCTTGGGCAACTGATTGGGCTGGGCCTGCGCCTGGGCCTCGTTTCCGGAAGAACGTTCAGCAGCAACCGGCACATTGTCAAAAGAAGTTCTACGGCTGCGCAAACGGGCAAGCGGAGAAGCCGGTGTGCCCGCCATGCGGCGGCCAGGCAGGGTTGGCTCCATTTCAACCTCTTCCTTGCTGCTGATACCCGTGGCAATAACTGTTACCCGCATTTCATCGCCAAGGGATTCATCGTAGAGTACCCCAACAATAACTGTGGCATCCTCATGCGCCTTTTCTTGAATCAGGGCGGCTGCTTCCTGGAATTCGCTCAGGGTGAGCTTTTCCCTGGATGCCGACACATTGATCAGAAGCGCTCTGGCGCCGTCAATGCCCACATCTTCCAGGAGCTGATTGTCGATGGCGCGTTTGGCCGCCTCCACCGCTCGGTTCTCGCCGTCAGCCACACCCGTGCCCATGATGGCCGGGCCAACCTCGCGCATGACCGTTTTCAAGTCTTCAAAATCCACGTTGATCAGGCCCGGCAGCTTGATCAGATCGGTGATGCCGCGTACCGCCTGCAAAAGCACATGATCCACCTGCAAAAGCATATCGTGCATACTGGAATTTTTGTTCATCAGACTAAGCAGGCGATCATTGGGCACGGTGATAATGGTGTCGGCGTGTTCGCGCAGGGTCTGCCAGCCGGTTTCGGCATTGCGCATGCGCTTTTTACCCTCGAAGTAAAAAGGCTTGCTCACCACGGCAACGGTCAGCGCTCCCACCTCTTTGCATGCCTTGGCTATGACCGGTACAGCTCCGGTGCCTGTGCCGCCGCCAAGGCCGGCAGTAATAAACACCATGTGTGCGCCTTCCAGCATTTCCAGCAGTTCATCGTAGCTCTCCTGGGCTGCGTCCCGGCCGCGGTCCGGGTCAGCTCCAGCGCCCAATCCCTTGGTAATACCCGAGCCCAGTTGCATCAACTTGGGTGCGCGCGACAAGGCAAGTGCCTGCATATCGGTATTGGCGGCAATAAACTCCACCCCGGCCAACCTGCTTTCCACCATGGTGTTAATGGCATTGCCACCACCACCGCCGACGCCAATCACCTTGATGACGATATCACTGCCCTGCTCTTCCGCCATCCTGTATCCAGCTGCCTTTTCCATGGATGCGCCATCACTGTATGGATTATCGATATCCTGTCCGGTTATATTCTCTGCTGATTGCGTGTTTTTTGTGTCTGTCATATCCTGCCTCGCGTTCTTGTGGAGTTTGCTCGCATTTTTTTACTTCGCACAACACACCTAAACAATTCTTGTTCAGATAATGCCCCGCAGCCAGTGCTTCAATTTGTTGATCACACCAGCCTGTTCCTTAACCGCAAAATTTTTCGTACGGCTGCCGAAAAGAACAAGGCCCACAGCAGTGGTGGTGCGCGGGGTATTGATTTGCTCCAGAAGGCCACCCACATTGCGTGGATAGCCGATACGTACCGGCATGTCAAAAACCTGTTCTGCCAGTTCGACCACATTGGGCAAGAGCGCGGTGCCGCCAGTCAGCACCAGGCCAGCGTTGATGCGGTTGCGGCTGCCTGAGGTGGTGATGTTTTTATCCACCAGTTGGAAAATTTCCTCCATACGCGCCTCAAGGATGCCAACCAGGCTTTTTTGGGAGATTTTCCT
>CAZEIT010000113.1:0-6643 GCA_964512515.1 uncultured Desulfobulbus sp. | reverse complement strand
TGCCACTGCGCGGCGGTCATGGCCTGCAGTGCATCCTCCTGTAAAGACAGCCCGGCCGCCCGCACAAACGCAGACAGGGCCTTTTTGATCTGTTCATCCTGGGCAGCGGCGCGGGCCTTAACTACCCGTTCCCACAGCGCCTTGCTGTTTTTCTTGGAGTAGAGCAGCCTGCTGTTGCTGACCCGGTATATCTGCCGCCCGCCCAGCAGGCTGAAGCTGCTCAGGCGGGCAAAGGTCTCCTGCACATCCTCCTCGTCGCCATCAACAGGGTACAGCACTCCGCCTCCGGCAAGCAATGCCTCTTCAATCCGGCTTGCAGCGGTACGGCAGAGATATGCTTCACCAAAGAGCAAAACCACCCTGGCTTGAGACTGGGGCAAGGTTTCAAGCCAGGCGGGGAGTTGTTGCAGGGTGATAAGCGCCAAGGGTACGTGCTCTTAGTTGCTGTAGTAGACCGGACGGCCGCCCTGTTCCTGCCGGGCCTCATAGGTGGGTGCCTGGTTATTGCGATTTTGCGCGGCAGCAGGGTTGTGGCTCTGTCCTTGCGGCCCGGATTCGTCCAGGATCTTGTGAAGAATAGCGGTGAGCGATCCAGGCTGGAGATAATCCTGTCCTTGCTCCCCTGAAAAGATATAGGAAGTCTGCTGTGCCACCTGCTTCCAGGAAATAGAACTGGGGTTCTTGGCAATGATCTCGCAGAAGCTCTTGTTGTATGGATCGTTGATCATGGCAAGTCCTGTGCCGATGGAGGCAAGCAAGTCCACTGAACCTTCAAAAAGCCTGGTAAGGGTGGTGTAAACCTTCACCCCGCCGCAGGAGCCAAGGCTGAGGAAGCGCTGTTTGTTGGCAAGGTCTGCTGTGGTGATTTTGCCCTCATCAATCAACTCGGTGAGCGGCTCGATGATCTGCTCAGAGCGCCAGTAACTGTGACCACGCTGGGCCAGCATTTCGTCCCCGGAGAGGATAAAGCGCCTCAGCAGTTCTTTTTGATGTTCCTTACCCGAGTAGACAAACTGGGTATTAACAATGTTGACGCCATTGACATTTTTTACAAAACTGACCGCAAAATGGCGGGTGCGCATGGCCTGGAACAGTTCCCCAATCGAGCCCCGCGCCCAGGCGCGGATAGATGATTCGAGGGCCGGGGTCATTTGGCTGATGGTGTAGTGCTTGGAAGGCACCAGTTGGTAGCCGTTTTTCATGAGCAGGCTGGCATTGGAGGCAAAGGACTGGCGGCCATCATCATCTGGATGATACATGGAGAGCGAGGCCATCTTGCCATCTTTTTTCCACTCGGCAAAGGGCGTGGTCTGGTAGCGATCCAGGTTGACCGCACCCTGCTGCACCAGAAGACGACTGATGAGCAATCGGTCATTGGAGCCGAGCAACTCGGGATAGGTTTGTACATAGTACTGCAGGATAACCCGCACCAACTTGGCGGTAATCTGATTGCCGCTCTGGGTCTGTTGTGCCATCAGGGCGATCAGATGGCTGCGTGCCTCGGGGGTAAGCATCTTGAGCAGATGCGAAAAGGTGGCGGAAAAGAGCAGGACAGAATCTGCGTCTTTGAAGGCAGAACTGCCGACCAGATTGAGAATCTCCTTTTGCCGGGCAAAATCTCTGGGGAAAAACTCGGTGAGTTTGCCCTTCTGGGCATTGCTGGAGATAAAATCCGAGACAAAGCGGCTTTCCGGATCTATTTCGCGCAGGAAGTTCAGCAGATCGCCGCCATTGCGCTGGGCAATCCGGCTTTTCATCACCGGCACCACGATATTACGAAACGACGAGTCATAGAGTTCACTGCCCTGGGCAAGCACCACATACATGTTGGCAGTGGTCAGGTCTTTTGCGGCCTGTACTCTGGCTGCTGATGTGGCCTGCTGCAGGATGCCCACGGCCTGGCCCTGGCCTGCGGCAGAAAATTGTGCACCAAAGCGAGAACGGGTGGTGCCGTCCAACTTGTTGAACAGACCTTGTAACTCTGCCTTGGACATGCGGTTGACCCTGGCGGCCGGGTATTCATAGCCGTTTTCATCGGTGACTGCATGCAGGTTGTTGATTTTCCAGATGGCTTCTTCGCCACCGTCGTACAGGCCCTTTAGCAGTACGGACTTTTGACGGCCCTGGAGACGGTCGTAGATCACCTCCTGCTGCGAGGTGGAGAGGGTGAAGTAATTCTTCAGCCAGGATAGGGCCTCTTGGCCGGAGGTCTCCTTGTTTTTGAACAGGGAGCGGGCATTCCACACATTGACATCACCCATCTTGCGGATGATGTCCATGCCTTGGACCATGGTTTGAGGATCCATGCCAGGGGTTTCGGCAAAGGCGATGAGCGCTTGGGCCTGCTTGCTGCGCATCTGCACGATAATGGGCAGCCCCTGCATGGCGGTGTCCACCCGCATGCCCGAAACGCCGAAATAGGCCCGTGCTGCCTGGTTCACCAGGGGCGAGGCTTGGTTGAGTTGGGGAATAATCTCAAGTGCCTGGTCAGCAGTGGCGCCATAGAGCGAGGTAAAGTTACGGAAGGTGCGGCCCGAGGCAAAGGTCAGGGTGCTGATGGCGTCCAGCGCGGGCAAGGTATAGTGCGCGTTGAAATTGGGCATGGACGAGAGTGCGTCGTAGGAGCGCACCTGTTCATAGGACATGCGGCTTTGTAAAAGCCTTTCCCCTGCCTGCCGGATCAGGTTGTAATCAGCCCCTGGTGCGCTGCAGACCTTGCGAAAGATACGCTGGGCGTTATAGTTCATCCGCCCAACCATGGCGCTGCTCTCCTGTATCTGGCCTGCATCCATGCGGCTGGCCTGTTGGCAGATGGCCATGGTTTGCTTGGCACTGACCGCATCCAGATTGTTGTCTGTGGCGGCCAGAAGCTGGCTGGGTCTGAAACTGATGATCAAGACGGGCAAAGAGACAAACAGAAACAAAAGAGACAAACTGCTTAAAGATCGGTTTTTGCTTGTGTGCATGAGATTTGACATGTGGTGGCTGCGTTGAAAAATATTCTTCCCATCCTGGCGCTGCTGGTGGCAATGGCGCTGTGGGGAAGCTCCTTTGTGGCCATGAAATACAGTTTTCGGGAACTACATCCCATAGTCGTTCTTTTTGGCCGCATGGCCGTGGCTACACTTTGTTTTCTGCCGTTTTTAGGTTCATACCGGCGCATGCCCCTGACCCGGGCGCATGTACCGATTGTGGTGCTGATGTGTCTGTGCGAACCTTGCCTCTATTTTGTTTTTGAGGCAGCAGCCCTTATGTACACTAGCGCTTCCCAGGCTTCAATGATTTCCACCATGTTGCCGCTGTTAGTGGCTTTGAGTGCTGGGCTTTTCCTGGGGGAACGGGTTACGCCCAGACTGATGGCCGGATTTGCCCTGGCAGCGGCCGGGGCCCTGTGGCTTGGCTATGCGGCCAGCGGTACCGAGGAGGCGCCCAAACCGCTTTTGGGCAATATGCTCGAACTCCTGGCCATGGTCTGTGCCGCAGGCTACACGATTTCCATGAAATATTTAACTAGGGATCTGTCCTCCTTCCATCTCACTGGGTTGCAGGCCTTTTCCGGGCTACTCTTTTTTGCCCCTATGCTGGCCCTGCCGCAGGTACGCCAGATGCCGCCGCCCACTGTCCAGAGTCTTCTGGTGGTGCTCTATCTCGGGGTAGTGGTCAGTTTTGGCGCGTATGCCTTGTACAACTACGGCGTGAGCCGCATTCCGGTCAGCCGGGCATCGGCCTTTATCAATCTGATTCCAGTCTTTTCCATCCTGCTGGGCTTTGTGCTTCTGGATGAACGGCTGAACCTGCAGCAATGGTTTGCCTGCGCAGCGGTTCTGGCCGGGGTGCTGCTCACCCAGCGCGAGCGGCAGAAAATCCCTGCCAGGGAGCTGACAGCGTGAATCGGTTTCTTGTCGTTGCGGGTATTGTCCTCATTCTGGCCGGCCTGCTTTGGCCCTGGCTGCGACACCTGCCCCTGGGGCGTTTGCCCGGTGATCTGCACATCAGCCGCGAATCCTTTCACTTCTACTTTCCTCTGACCACGTCTATCCTGGTAAGCCTTATCCTCACACTTTTGTGGTGGCTGTTTAAAAAGTGACTGTTTTTTCAATGCCGGTACAGAGAGTGCCTTGATATGGAGCTGGAATCAGACAGTAACGGCGGCTACTGCAACCGTTGCCGCTCCTGGCATGGGCTGCCCTGGAAGGCTGCCTGGGCGAGTTGCCAGAAACTGATGGCAGACCTGCGCCACCACGACCGTATCGACTTTATGCGCCCTGTTGCGCAGGCAGATCCGCTTTATCGCACAGCCCCGCTTTTTACTGGTGGCAGCGGCAAAATGCTGGGCCTTTTGCTCTGCCGGGATGCACACGGGGTTGAGCGCCGTTTGCTGGCCTTCTCCGGCATGTTCAATGGCCTGTGGTTGGCGGACGGCTGGGTTCCGCCGGTCTTTGATGTGCAGGCCTTTTTGCGCTTGCACGTCCCGGTGGAGCGGCAGATCAAGGAGCTGGGAGCCCAAATTGCGGGGCTGCCGCCCTCTGCACCAGAACGACGCGAGCTGATCACTGAGCGGCGGGAGTTGTCCAGGCACAACATGGTAGTCATCCATAAGCTGTACCAGCTTCGCAATTTCCGGGGCGACACGCAGCCGCTCACCTCCTTTTTTCCTCCGCAATCCGGCCCGCCCGCAGGTGCTGGCGACTGCTGCGGCCCTAAACTCCTGCACCAGGCGCAGCGTCTTGGCTTGTGGCCGTTGAGCATGGCAGAGTTTTACTGGGGCGGCAACAATGCCTCGGCCAGCAAAGAGCATGGTCGCCGCTATCCGCCCTGCACCAGTAAGTGCCGGCCGATCCTGGGTTTTCAGTTATGCGGTCTGTGAATGCAGGTGTTGATGCAGATGGCCCGCTGAATTTGCTTTATCTGGATCGCCACTGTGCGGTCATTGATAAGCCGGGCGGGCTTTTGGCTGTGCCCGGACGGGGCCCAGACAAGCAGGACTGCCTCGTGACCCGGTTGCGCCGCATCTGCCCTTGGTCTATCGAGCAACCAGCCGCGCACCGGCTTGATATGGATACCTCCGGCTTGATGGTGTTTGGCCTGAGTCGCGAGGCGCATCGTAATCTGTGCCGCCAGTTTGCCGAGCGTCAGGTGGCGAAAATGTATTTTGCCCTCCTGGACGGGAAACCAGCCAGGGAGGGTGGGGTAATTCGCCTGGCCTTTCGCCTGGATCCAGTCCGCCGGCCCTACCAGATTTATGATCCGTTGCAGGGCAAAACAGGGCTTACGATCTGGGGGCAACTGGAAAGCCATGGGGCTAAAACTCTTGTTGTCCTGTGGCCGCAAACCGGACGCACCCATCAACTGCGCCTGCATACCAGCCATCCTCTGGGCTTGGGCTGCCCGATTGCAGGTGACCGTCTCTATGGCAATGGCCAGCTTGGCGAGCAACTGTGCCTGCATGCCGCTTATCTGTGTTTTCTTCATCCTGTCGGCGGCTGGCGTATGCGGTTTTGTTCCCAGCCGCCTTTTTTTACTACCCTGAATGGTTTCAACCCCGCCTTTCTGGAGACAGCACTCAACCTGTGCAGGACAACCCTGGAAGAACATGACTAGATTGTTCAATTTACGGTGCGCGCTGCGTACCTCAAGCTTGTTCCAGTTCCAAATCAGAGATGATTTCAAAAAGACGGGAAATAAGTACTCCCAAGAACATTTTTTAAAGCCCACACAGAGGGCGTTTTGATGTGGAATTGCAAAACGGAGAGATGAAGTATGGATATACAGATCGTCTACTATGTTGTCGCTGTTCTTTTGGTCTTGATTGGCCTTGCCGGCACGGTGCTGCCCGCCATTCCGGGCCTGCCCTTGATGTTTGCCGGCATGCTCCTGGCAGCCTGGGCAGGTAGTTTTGTGCAGATTGGCCCAATCACCCTGACCTTGCTGGGCTTTTTGACCCTGTTGTCCCTGGCCATGGATTTCTGGGTGACCGCCTTGGGTGCAAAACGTGTGGGAGCCAGCAAACAGGCCATCATCGGCGCCAGCGTTGGTACCTTTGTTGGCCTGTTTTTCGGGGTATGGGGGCTGTTTCTGGGGCCTTTTGCTGGAGCGGCCATTGGTGAAATGCAACATCAGCGCCATTTGGGGCAGGCGGCCAAAGTAGGGCTTGGCACCTGGGTGGGGCTGGTGTTTGGCGTGGTGCTCAAGCTTGGTCTGGCTTGCACCATGCTGGGCATCTTTGCGTTTGCCTGGTTTTTATAGGCAAAAGTGCAGACAGTTTGTTTCGTATTTGGATATTTTGCTTACCGCAACAGTCTACTGCCGGATGATTTCCGTATCCGGGGCAGTATCCAGGGTGCGCAGTTGTTGTATCCTGGTATGGTCGCTCGCCTTGATGCTGTTAAAACGCATGTCGCTGAAGGTGAGCTCGGTGAGGGCGTCGAAATAATCTTCCATGAGCAGGCGCTCGATTTGCATATCCTTATTTACCCATATCTGCGCCTGTTTTAGCTGTGATTGCGGCTCCTTGGGCACAAGGTGCAGGGCTTTCAGGCCAGAGGGCGGCGGGCTGAGCTGGAAGGATGGGGCTGCCTCGCTCACCGCAAAGGCCTCGCTCAGGCTGCTCTGCCCGGTGAATAGGCCATAGGTAATATCGGCG